>CAYGKF010000054.1:0-4809 GCA_964350615.1 uncultured Candidatus Saccharibacteria bacterium | reverse complement strand
CGCACTCCTAACGCGTAGGTTGTTGGTTCGATTCCGACCGGGTGCGAACTAAGTCTAAGGTAGAGCTAAAGCTCTGCTATTATAGGGACTATATTAGTTTTCCACATTCAATTTAATATTCTATAGGAGTGTTTTAGGTTGGGGGAAAGGTTTGGTACCTAGTTTGTGCCATTAAATTAATAAAATCCTTGAATTCTAATCGCTATAGGGTGGGTAAGACAGGCCTATCTATTTTATTTTATACTGATTAATCTCTACTAGTAGATTTTCTTCCTGTGTTTCTAAAGTCACAATATGTTCTCTGTTATTTTTAATTGTATGCATCATAATGTTGTCCATACTTAAAATATCTACTTGGTTATCTCCATCCTTCTCTGAAATGTGTAATGTATTATCTTTAATGTAATGAATGTAGGTTGAATTTGATAGCCAGGACATATTACTTACCTCATCTTTCCTTAAACCAACAACTTTCTTGGTACCAATCTCTTCAGTATGGTCACCATCTTCTTTATCTAGGGTAAATACATATACGTAGTTACCATTGACAAAAAGTACCTTTTTGGAATCAGTCGAAAAGGACAGTATTTGTGCAGGATGCGCACATACCATTTGATATCTTTTACTAGAAATGTCATACCAGTAAGCGGAAGTATCTGTAGAAAGAAAAACTCCATTTGCATCTTGGTTTACTTCAAAATATGTAATTTCTCCAATAGTTTGAGTAGAGTGTGGGGAGTTGGTAAATTCTGAATAAGAGTCACCGTTTTCTCTGTAGTATTTTATATAGTCTTTATCTTTTTGAAAATATACCGTTTCTATAGTGTATGTAGGATTTGTTCCATCTGGTTGAAACTGTTTGAGAGCATATGAATAAGTCTTGTCCTCTGGAAGATGTAGTGTCTCTAGAAGATAAAAGAAACCTTCTTTATCTGTAGACCACAAGTATTCAGTTTCTGGTTCTTTACTAAGGAGAATAGAGGTGGTATCTGCTAGTATGGAAGTAGTAGAAGTGTCTAGGGACAGGATCTCCTCGTTAGATTCCATTATGATGTGTCTGTTGTCTTTGGACCATGTTATTTCATATGTAGAGGCATCTAGCACTTCTATAGGGTCTAAATTATCAAGGGTTATAGGTTTAGTTAATTCTACAATGTAACTCTTTTGTATTTCGTCCTCTGTTATCCTTGCTATTGCTAACAGTCCGTTGTTAGAAATTTCTAATTCAATATTATTTGTTTCTAGACTCAGTATTTGAATAGGGTTAGGATTTAGATTCCATAGGGGTGTGTTTATCCTATATGTCCAAAGAGAGTATTGTCCATCTATATCTTGTAGAAGAAAAACAAAATAGTTTTTGTCCTCACTTATCCAGTATTTCTCCAGTGTTCCTTCTGTTTTCCATACATTTGATGGTGCAGGCTCTTTAAGTAAAAGAAAAGGGAATAAAGGTGTTGATTTTTCTTCAATTATCTCAACGTTCTTCATCCACTCTCTATATCCATCCTTTGAGACTACTACGGTGTGCGTACCTACATCCAAGGTTCTACTTCTGGGAGTTCTCCCTATACTATCTCCATTTATATAAAGCTGAGCTGTGGAGGGTTCAGTTTGTACTGTTAAAACACCTGTTTTCTTAATTTCTCTATCTGAGATATTTAATCTGTATCCTTTTGAAAAGTAATAGATAGTTAAAGCCCCACCTACCACGAAGAGTATGGAGAATATTGATAGGAGTAGGCTAATAATGGTTACATACCTTTCCTTGTTTTTTTTCTTCCCTTTGGGAGATTTCATAGTTGAAAGTATAGCATAATGGGAAGGAAGTTGTTAAAATAGTGTATTATGAAAAAGAAAAGAATTTTAACAGGAGATAGACCAACAGGTGCGACATTGCCAATAGCTGCGTATGTGGGGACTCTTAAAAGTAGAATAGAGAGTCAGAAGAAGTATGATACTTTCGTATTTGTTGCTGACTACCATGCTTTAACAACCCATTACAAGGATACAAGTGAAATATATTCAAATACTATTGGGTTAGTTAAGACATATCTTAGTATAGGTCTTGATCCAGATGAGGTCACATTTTATAGGCAATCTAGAATTCCTCAAACCTTTAGATTGCATGCAATACTTTCTATGTTAACAAAAATGCCAGAGTTAGAAAGACAGCCAATGCTGAAAGAAAAATTAGCCTTAGGGCATAATTTAACCTTTGGTTTAATGGGATATCCTGTTTTAATGGCTTCTGACATTTTAATAATGAATGCTGACTTAGTTCCTGTGGCAAAGGATAATGAGGCTCATACCGAAATAGCAAAAGATTTAGCTAGGAGGTTTAATTCTACGTATGGAGAAGTCTTTAATATTCCCGAAGGGATAATAGGTGAGGTAGTTATAGGTCTTGATGGCCAAGGGAAGAGTGGTAAGTCTACAGGTGGGATATATTTTACTGATGACACTGTTACCGTTAAGAAAAAAATTATGGGTATGTACACAGATCCAAATAGAATTCACCCAACAGATCCAGGAGAGGTAGAAGGTAATCCTGTTTTTATATATCATGACTACTTTAATATGAATAAAGAGGAAGTCAAGGATTTAAAGGAGAGGTATAGAGAAGGTACTGTAGGCGATGTTGAAGTAAAAGAGAAGCTTTTCTTAGCTATAGAGGAGTTCTTAACTCCAATTAGGGAAAAGAGGAAGGAGATAGATAGCAAGGGAGATGAGTATATATTAAGTATCCTAGAGAAAGGAGAGGAGAAGGTAAGTAAAGTAGCTCAGGAAATGGAGGAGAAAGTGTTAGAAGCTATGGGCTTCTAGTTATATATTAGACCGTTTATTATGATTGGAAAAAAACTAGGCATAGACTTAGGTACAGCAAACTCAGTAGTTTTTGTTCAGGGTGAGGGAATAGTCCTCACAGAACCTACCGTTGTTGCTATAGATGTTAATACATTTACTGTAATTGCAGTAGGAAAAAGGGCCAAAAAGATGATTGGAAAAACCCCAGAAAACATTGTTGCTAAAAGACCCCTTAGGTCTGGAGTAATAGCAGATTCTAGGGTTACAGAAGCTTTGCTTAGACATTTTTTTGACAAAGCTTTAGGTAAATCTAGGTTCTTTAAACCGGATGTAGTTATTAGTGTCCCTGCGGGAATTACCACGGTAGAGCAAAGGGCTGTACTTAAAGCAGCTAATGCTGTGGGTTCAAAAAGTATAACACTACTTCCAGAACCTTTACTCGCTGCACTAGGTGCAGGTTTGCCTATAGGCAAGTCTTCAGGGAATATGATTGTAAATATGGGTGGAGGAACTGCGGAGGTAGCAGTAATGTCTCTTGATGGTATTGTAGAGTATGAGTCACTAAGAGTCGCGGGAGATGCAATTAATGAGCATATAATATCCTTTATGAGAAAGAAAAAAGGAGTTCTAATTGGAGAACAAACAGCAGAAAACGTTAAGATAAAGATAGGGTCTGCAGTAGAAGTAAAAGATCCAAAGGAAATGGAAGTAAGGGGTAGGGATGTTGGTGCAGGTATGCCTAAATCCATTCTTATAGATTCAAATGACATAGCAAAAGCAGTAGAAGCTCCTTTAAGGAGTATTATTAGAGCAATACAAACAGTTTTAGAAAAAACTCCCCCAGAGCTTTCTGCAGACATAATAGACAGAGGTATGGTACTAAGTGGAGGAACTGCTAAGTTAAGAAATTTGGACAAACTGCTTTCTAAAGCCACAGGTGTTCCTGCCCATATTGCAGATGAACCAATATTTTGTGTGGCTAAGGGTACAGGAATAGCTTTGGAATTAATAGCAACAGGAGAAAGAGTATTCTCATTTAACAGGGATTTTAGAAGATAATACTCTAGTGGAAGCATAGATTAGAGAAGTAGTTTTTATCTTAATATTTCTGTAGAATATATACATGGCTTTTTTAAACAAGACAAAGAAGGGTATGACACTAGAAGAGACGACTGAATTATTAGGTAAGTTAAGATTACCTACAGCAATGGTGTTTACTCCTGTGAATTTAGTTTCTGAGAAAAAGAAATTTTTTAATTCAGATATGTATAATCCTGTTTTTCAATACAAGGTAGTTAAAAACAACAATGATGATATATTTAAAAAGCTTTTACATGTAGAAGAGATAGTAGATGTAGATCCCAGAATCTCTGAATTCTACATAGAATTAATTAGTTCCAAAAAACAAGCCAATGATTTAATGTATGCAGTAGGGAACAATGAACTTGTTACAGATATCTCTTACAACAGATATGGGAAACCATCTGCGACACTCTTTAGAAATGCTTGTAGGGTATTAAGGGGGAGGATGAAGAATTACAACATTGTTATGACAAAGAACATAGATAGAGGAAGCACTCTAGAGTATGATGAAATCGAAAAAGTGTTCAAGGTTGTTTTTGAAGAATTAGGATTAGAGGGATGGGGAGTATTTGCATCTAAGAATATTCCTAAGAATTCAATAAAGGTTGGAATTAAGTCAAAGAAAATATTTGTAGATCCAAATATTGAGAGAACAAAGTACAAATTAAGAAAGACAATAGTGCATGAAGTAGGGACTCATGTTCTTAGAGCAATTCATGGTAAAAAGAGTGGTTTTGAAGCTTTGGGTAAACCTAATCTCCCATCATATCTTGACGTGGAGGAGGGTTTGTCTACATGGAATGAGGGTAATTTAGGGCTTTTAACAGATGAATGGCTAATTAAAAAGGCAGCTCTTGTTTACGCATCATATATAGGTGAGGATTTAACATTTAGGCAGTTACATAATAGCATGTTGGGTGT
>CAYGKF010000053.1:0-4812 GCA_964350615.1 uncultured Candidatus Saccharibacteria bacterium | reverse complement strand
TTCTTCTTACTATTGGGATTAGTGTAAAGACTATAATAGACAGAGAAATAAATACCGACATACCTGAAATAGCAGGTCAAAGTAGTAGTTGGTTATATAGAAGGTCAATAGAAATAGAGAATGAGGTAGGCAAGATATTGCCTGAAAAAGATTTTCTATTAACTATCAATACAAAGGAATTAATTTCTTCTGGAAAACTACAACCTAATTGTAATGATATTAGGTTTTTGGATGAAGATAACAAAACACCATTGAGATATCAAATAGCAAAAGATGCAAAGGAGGAGGGTTGTAATAGTGAAGAAACAAATATCTGGATTAAGATTACTAACTTAAAGAGAGAAGGTAAAACAATATATCTGCTCTACGGCAATGACAATGCTGCCAACTTTGAAGATTACTGGCAAATTCAAGAATAATCTTATACAATAAAATTAGTTGACATTTATATAAATTTAGTACAAAATTAATCTAAGAAATGAAGACATCAAAACTTGCCCAAAAATTTATATTAGCCTTCCCCATTCTTTTAATTACATTCTTAATTGTTTCTTCACACACACTTCCTTTAGGCCTTGCTGATCCTCTAATTACTGAGACGTATGCTCAAGAAACAGAAGAAGAGAGTGAAGAGGAGATAGTAGAGGAAGAAGTTTCCTTAGAAAACGAATTGAAAAATTCTATTGTTAAATTAGATCATGTATTAGTAAACAATGAGAAAGTTAAGATACTGGGAGGAGATAAGGTTATGGTATCTTTTGATGATGCAGTTAGGATTTCTGGAAATGCTAAACCAAATACTTCTCTCTCTATATTCTTTGCAGACAAAGAAATTACAACAACCGTAAATGAAAATGGATACTGGGTTGTTCTTTTTAGCATTACTGCCATGGAAGAAAATCAGTATGTGGTAACCGTTAAACCTGAAGATTCTGAGGAAAGTACTCCTCTCATTACTCTAGTTGTTGGAGACGGGCAGGAAGTTATCGAACCTCTTTTAGACAGGAGACCTCTTCAGATAATAACTTTCTTAGAATCACTCCCATCATATCTTCTTCTTTTAATCTTACTACCTCTCACAACTGTTCTTGGATGGGTTTTAGGAAGTCGTTTTGAGAGGAAAAGAAAGAGTGATAAAAAGAGAAAGAAGTAATTATATTGAAGATAATCTCTAAATGCGAAAGGTTACTATTAATAAAAAACGAAAACTAATACAAGTAATACTATTTACCGTATCTTTGTTCTTTTTTGTAATTGCATTTAATGATTCTTTCTCTCCCACATCTGTACAGGCATGTAGTTCTCATTGGTGTTGTGGGAAATGTGGAACCAATGGTTGTGTCTTTGGATCTTGTGGAGGATGTGGAAGTTGTACCTGTGATGGTACTGGGATGTGTTGTGATACGGGTCCTTGTGGAACTTGTAACCCCCCTGGTTGTCCCAGTGGCTACACAACAACCAATACTGGCTGTTCTACTACTACTACCTACTGTACTCGATATAATTGTAGATGTGCCTGTGGGAGTAGTTCTCGTACATGTTGGTTACTTAAATACACCGTAAACTTTTATGCAGGAACAGGAGGATATCTCTCTGGAACAACTTCTCAAAGTATCTGTAGAGGGAGTAACACTTCTTATGTTACTGCTTATGCTAATACGGGGTATCACTTTGTTAACTGGAGTACAGGAGGTACCACTAATCCTTTAAGGTTTACAAATGTTACTAGTAACATAAATACAACTGCTAATTTTGCTATAAATACATATACTATCACCCATGATGCTAATGGTAGTGGAGCATCATGTAACCCTGACCAAACCATAAACTATGGAAGTGCTAGTTCTAGCCCTTCTTGTACTCGAACTGATTATAATCTTACAGACTATTCCCTAACGAGTGGAAGTTGTTATGGGACATTTAATACTTCTACAGGCACTTGTAGCGATGTCAGGTCTAATATGACCATAACCGCACACTGGGAACTAGCAAATTCGGCGCCTACACCTCCTCCACATAATCTACTAGCAGATGGAGAATCAACTCCAGCAATAGTAGCTACTACAACGCCTACTTTTTCTGCTATATTTAATGATCCTGATACTGGAGACTATAGTGAGACTTATCAGATACAGGTTAATACAGCTTCCGACTTCTCGGGCACAATGATGTGGGATTCTAGTTTAACAGGTATGAGTAGAACTTACGAAGGAAACAGAACTTCAAATATAACATACAACGGTAGTGCTTTAAGTCTAAATGGCTCTACGTACTACTGGAGAATCCGATTGGCAGACAGCCATTCTCTTATAAGTGATTGGTCCTCTGTGGCAGAACTCACTATGAATGTAGCACCTACAGTTGCTACTGGGTTATTAACACAAGGAGAGACTAATCCCGTAGGGGTTACAACTGCTACTCCATATTTCTCTGCAATATTTAACGATCCTGATACTGGAGATACAGCCACACACTACCAAATACAGGTTAATACTTCTTCAGATTTTACAGGTACAACTATGTGGGATAGTGGGTTAGAAGCGATGGCTGCTACTGCCAATGGAGCTAGGTCTCCTAATATTACATATGCTGGAACTACTCTTGCTTTTAATGGTGCTACCTATTACTGGAGAATTAAATTTGCAGATGAGCATGGTACAGTAAGTCCATGGTCAACTGAAAGTGCAAATTTTAAGATGAATGAACCTCCTACTGTTGCAACTAATCTTTTAACTGAAAACCTTACAAACCCTACTGGTATCTCTACTCCAACTCCTAAATTCAGTGCAATATTTAATGACCCTGACATTGTAGATACTTCAAGTTACTACCAAATACAGGTAAATACCAACGCATCATTTACTGGAAGTACTATGTGGGACAGTACAAAGTCCTCTATGGCTACTACTGACAAAGGACAAAGATCTCCAGAAATCTCGTACAACGGTTCTACCCTTACCCCTAATGGAGCTACATATTACTGGAGAATTAGATTCTGGGACAGTGTAGATTCTGTAAGTCCATGGTCAACTGAAAGTTCACACTTTACAATGGAAGCAAACCAAACACCTACGACTCCTTCAGAATTACTCGTAGATGGGCATGCTAACCACCCTAGGGTAAATAATCTGACTCCAGTTTTCTCCGCTATATTTAATGACCCTAATACCTTTGACACTTCAAGTTACTACCAAATACAAGTAAATACTCAAGAAGATTTCGCTGGTACAGTTATGTGGGACAGTGCAAAGAGTTCTATGAGCAAGATAAACAAAGGAGAAAGGTGTGCAGATGTAACATATGCTGGTTCAGAACTCACTCTTGCAAGTGTTACATATTACTGGAGAATTAGATTCTGGGATGCTAATAATGCTGTAAGTCCTTGGGGAGATGGTTATTTTATAACTTCTGGTGCATACATAACTTACGAAGGTCTCCTATTTGATGGAAATATTAAATTAGATTAGTTTTTACAGAATTTCTACAGGTTTTACCATATCCTCTTTTATGTTAATATCTACCTATGCTACAAACTGTCCAAAAGAAGATTAAAAAGATCAAGAGAAAGATAATCTCTAAGAGAAATTTCAAAAGAAGTTTTAATAATAGTAAAAGAAAGATTAAGAAGTCTTTTACAAAATTAATACTTTTTTACAAAAAGAATAAATATGCTTCCTTGGGTATATTTTTTTCCTTACTACTTCTTTTTACTGGTTTGTTTATTCTACTTACCTCTAGGGTACAACCTAATGATGATATATATTTCTTAAGGACAAGTAATAATGCAATATTACAGAATAAGAATCCTACCTTTAATGCTTCTTTTGGACAGAGGGATGAACCAGATAAACAGTGGGCTAGGTTTGAGGCTAAGGCAGTAAGAGAAAATCCTTTTGAGGAAGAAAAGAAAGGTAATATATTTACACAATTAGTAGATTTTGCAACACCCAAGAGGACATTGGGTGTTGAATTGTCTTTAGAGAGTGTAGGAGAAAGAAAGATTAATACAAATACAGAGTTAGTAGAAGTAAGGGAGGTTAACAAAGAAGAGGATACTTATACTCCTTTTGACAAACAGGCTGTTCTTAACCCTAATGTAGTGGATGGTGTAGATGTTGAGTACCAAATAATAGAGGGTGTGGGTTTAAAAGAGGATATTGTTATTAAAAATCTTGAGGAGTATATTGGGGATTGTGAGGATGTTTTAGAGTGCAAATTAAATGAGTTTGTTTTTGATATTACTTTAGATAATGGTTTGGAGTTAAGAAGAGCTTGGTATACATATAAGGGGAAGAGTATAGAGACATATTACTTTACAGATAATAGGGGTAATTATGTAGCACATTTTCTACCTAGTTGGGCTGTAGATAGTAGGGGTATGAAGACTTATGATGTAGATATAAAGGTAGTAGATGAGAATGAGGATGATTTAAAGATAAAGGTTGTAGTAGATAATGAGTGGTTGTTTAGTGAAGATAGGGTATATCCTGTTAGAATAGATCCTACGGTAGTACATGATACAGAGTTAGAGTTTGATGAGGGGGTATATGTTAATACTGAATATGTTAGTGGGAAGGGGGTAGCGATGAGAGATTATGATATTGTAGCTACAGGAGGCAATGAAGTTTATACATACGTAGCAGATGGTTCGAATGGAGTAACAGGAATGACATATAAAGTGCATAAGTTTACTACTGTAGGGATATCTTCTTTTGAAGTAACAGATAGACCTCTAGGAGCAGAGATTGAATACTTAATTGTAGCTGGAGGAGGAGGGGGAGGGAGTGATGTGGGAGGAGGAGGAGGAGGAGC
>CAYGKF010000052.1:0-4836 GCA_964350615.1 uncultured Candidatus Saccharibacteria bacterium | reverse complement strand
CACCCCAGTAATCCATAGTATTTATTTCTTTCTGAATTCCTGATATAATGCCATTATCTTGCACTTTAACAAGCGATTTGTCAAAGATGACGATGAAGAGGAAAAAATGAACATATTAGATGAATTTAATAATGTTTTAAAACCCATCATAGAAAGGGTAATAAAGGGGCCAACTCCTGTAAAAGTTGAAATAGTTCCAAATCCAAATATAAGAATTTTTCACACAAACTTTGAAATATCTAAATCTCATATTCAAATCTTCTACCGACCACTACGCGAAAGCAGTAAAGAATATTTGACAAAAATTGGAAGAAAAGGAGCTACAATTGTTCGTAGACTTTTCAAGATTCCTGGTGTAACAGAAGTGTTTGTTCATCCATATTCACTAGGGATTAAGAAAGGAGAATGCTTCAAATGGGATGAAATTGAAGATAGGGTCATTGAAGTAATCATGAAATCAGCTCCAAAACCAAAAGCAAGTTAATAAACTAAACAAATCGCAAATTTTAGTGTAAGAGAAAGCACCGTTGATGGTAAAACAATATCTACTCATTTGAGTGATAGTTATACCGGAGGTGCTTTTTTCTTTTTAGTAGGATTCGTTTAATATAAACTGATTAACTAAGTTGTCTAGATTAAAAATCTCTGATAGTTGCAAGTTTATAATTATGTCTACTAACCGACCCCATGGTAGGAATTTCAGCTTAGAATAGGTGCTAAGTGTGTATCTAAGGACTTTCTTCTTGTTAACTGTGATGTTCAGAAATATCAATTTTACTAATTGGTCGATTAAATACGCATTATCTGTATTTTGTATTGCTAGAACAACATCTTTAAAGAAGTTCAGAAAAAATTAAAATTGGTATCATAGATAAAATTCTAGTTCCCTTTTTCTCTTACCTCTACCTTTTAATTGCAAGTATTGGTCCATTAAAAACCTTTATTAAAAAGATAGAAACTGTTATAAAGAACGAAGAACCACAAAAATGCAAAACAGTAAGATAATAAAAACATTATTTTTAAAATTATATTCTATTAATATAAACCATCTATATGAATAAGGAAATTAGCAGAAAAAAGTTACTCTCTCAAAATTTCTTAAAGGATAAGAAATTAGTATCTTCTCTCATTGAAAAATCCTCAATTAGTAAAAAAGATACTGTCCTAGAAATTGGCTCGGGAAATGGAATAATTACAACAGAACTATTAAAAAAAGCAGGGTATATTATAGCCGTAGAGAAAGATCCTGATCTTTTCGAAAAACTTCTCTTCAAATATAAAAACATAAAAAGTATTGAAGTTCATAATAGAGAGATATTACAATTCGACTTACCAAAATATGAGTATAAGGTTTTTTCAAATATTCCTTTTTCTATAGAAGGAACCTTAATCAGAAAGTTAATAGATCATCCCCACAATCCTCCTGTTGATACATACTTAATAATGAGAAGAGATGTAGCAACAAGAATGGTAGGAATACCAAAAGAGGGGTTGTTTTCTTTGTTACACAAACCTTGGTTTGATCTGGAAATATTCCATGATTTTAAAAGAGATGATTTCAAACCAAAACCCAAGGTTCAAAGTTCTATGCTAAGATTTACAAAGAAAGAGAGACCCATAATTGACTCTAAAAAGAAAGAGGATTATCGAGTATTTTTAGAAAAAGCCTTTGGAGGTGGAGGAAGGATTAAACAAAACTTATCTCCTATTTTCTCCAAAACACAACTCAATAGACTTTCAAACGATCTAGGGTTTGGATTAAATTCTATTCCAACACAACTGAGCTTCGAACAATGGCTAGGACTTTACAATTTTTTTACAACTATGGTTGAACATACTTCCCAAAGCACCATCAAATAACAAAATTTATGGATAAATGATCCCTGAGAATATTTCTTTGAGATTTTTGTTGTTGAGAATTTTTTATCTAACCACAGAGAGGTAAGGAATCTATTATTTTTTACCACGCCTAAAGAGGATTTTTGTGTAGGAAATATATATACCTGAAGGGTAGGGGGATATTAAATATCAATTAGAAATTTACTTCGAACCTTCATCCACCATCTACCCCACACAACATCCCATAGACATCACCTTTAATTTTCAATATACTTTTATTAATAAATAATATTATTATTTAAATATATGAATAAAAAACTACCATATATTTTTATTTCTGTTCTTTTAATATCTTCTCTGGTCATATACTTCCTCTTCCTAAACAAAGAAGAAAGTACGAATCTTACCACTACCCAACAAGATCAACAAACTATTCAAGAAGAGTCTCAAGAGATTGGGGATGAAGAAACAGGAGCTACAAAGTGCCAAACCCTAGCAGAAGAATGTGAAGGTGGCCTACTTGCTTACATAGATGAACAGGGTGCTAAATTAATAGTTTCTAGTGTAAATAATGCTGAAGATATTCAATGGGGATGTAGGGGACAACTCTTAAATATTACCTCAAGAGAATACGGTGCTGGAAAAGAGAACACCCAAGCATTGGTAAATTGGCATATAGGGTGGGAAGAACCATGGTTTACGACTCCAGAAAGCAGTACCGGGTACTGCCATGAAAAAAATGATGGTACAGTTGCTGCTAATGTATGTAACGAATTAGAACTTAATGGATACTCAGATTGGTACCTACCAAGTATAGATGAGCTAGATTTTATTTATGAGAATGTACATAAGAATGGAAAAGGAGATTTTGAAGATAGTGAGTGTTGGAGTTCTAGTGAGTCTAGTGAAGGGTCTGCTTGGATTAAGAGTTTTGCTACCAGAGGTGATGAATACGGATACCAGAAAAGTTTTAACAGGAGTGTTAGGTGTGTAAGGAGTATTTAGAACGAAGAAGATTTATAACATAATTAACAATTTACAACAGCTTTTACATATCCCCTTGGATTTAGGAATTCCTAACCTCTAATCCAGCTAACCATATATATGCTAAATCTTCAATATGATTTAAACAATAATTTTCTTTTAAAATATCATGCCTTATTTTCTTATACTCTTCATTCTTTAATATCTTTATTAACAACACCGTCTTAAGAACTCTCCTCCATTGGTCATTCCATTTCGAAACATTTTCTCTAAGTTCTGTAGCTATACTGTCAGGATCTCTATTTTGCAACTTTACCGCTACAGTACTATCTAGAACATCTCCCATACTCTCTACTGTAGAATCATCTTTATATATTAATAATTCTTCTAGTTGAAAATCTGAACTTATTGATTGAAAATCCTCAAGATTCCGGTACAGACTATTTATTGCATCATCGGAAAAAGACTCTAAAGGAGAAAGGGTTCTCTTACTGGGCAGGGTTTGTTTTAATTCAAACTCTTCCATGGTATGTACCCATTAACTGTTTTGTTATTATACTACACTAAGATAAATCTTACTAATCAGAAATTTCTATACAACGATTACCTACTAAATATCTTAAACCTCTCAGATACACTCTCCTGTATAATATACTTAATTATGAAATACCTACTATCAATAATCTCTCCAATCTTTCTCTCTATACTTCTATCTGTATTGGGAATAAGCAATGGTGAGATAGGCAACAATACAGGAAAAACCACATCCATTCCCAAACCTCCTCCAACCCCCATCGTTAAAGAAGAGATCCTCTCTCCAGAAGAAGAAAGGGTAAGAGAATTATTAAATACCATGAGTATAGAAGAAAAAGTAGGACAACTCTTTATTTTTGGTTTTGATGGTACGACCTTAAGCCAAGAAAAAAGAGAATTTTTTGAAAATTATAAAATCGGAGGAGTACTACTTTTAGGTAAAAATATAATAAATGAACAACAACTTAAAGAACTCATAACAAACATACAAACAACTAATACTATCCCCCTTTTCATATCTATAGACCAAGAGGGTGGGATCGTATCCAGAATTAAATGGGACGAGAGATTAACTAAAGCGCAAACTCAAATAACTACAAAAGAGCAAGGTTATGAAATAGCAAAGAGTAGGGGAGAAGTACTTAAAGATTTAGGTATAAATATGAACTTTGCCCCAGTAGTGGAATATATTACAGATAACAATTCTTTTATGTACAACAGAGTATATAGAGGTAGTAAGGAAGAGGTAATAGAGAAAAGTATTTCTACTGTACAAGGATATACTGACTCAAATATTATCTCTGTACCTAAACATTATCCTGGGCACAGTAACACCTCTCCCGATTCACACTACTTCCTTCCAGTTGTAGATATTGATAATAATCAGTGGGATGAGTATATAGAATCATTCAGTAAGATCCTTAGAAGAACCCCTGTAGATGCAATTATGGTTGGACATATTAAATACCCTAATATTGATAGTAATCCTTCTACAATATCTCCAGAGATTATAACTAATAGATTAATAAGAAATCTTGAATATGAAGGTCTTGTTATCTCTGATGATATGGAAATGGCAGCCCTAGATAACATAGGGGAGTACACACAGATCGCAAAACAAGCTCTTTTAGCAGGTCATGATATTTTAATATACAGTAAATACAGTAATAGATTTCCAACCATACAAAGAGATGTATACGAATATATCCTAGAGCAAGTAAAGAATGAAAATATTGATATAGATAATAAAGTGCTTAAAATTTTAAGAATGAAGATTAAGTATAATATCCTTTAACAGTCAATTAAAAAGACAAACTTTATCCCTATTGAAGATTAATCGAAAAAAAGTTGACATATTTAGTTTGGAATGCTAATATGTATCTATTCAATTGCTACGGTGGTGATTGATAGAGAGAGGAAGCAGAAACCTAACCAGTTTCAACTATTTAATTAGTAAGTGCTTCTTCTTTTGCTTTTCTA
>CAYGKF010000051.1:0-4929 GCA_964350615.1 uncultured Candidatus Saccharibacteria bacterium | reverse complement strand
AGAGAGGAATAATATATTTAATTAAGAATTATGTTACAACCAAGAAAGAGAAAATTTAGAAAAGAGTTTAGAGGTAAGATGGGAGGTATAGCATCTTCTGGCAACAGTGTTGACTTTGGGGAATACGGTCTTAGATCTTTGGAAAACGGGTGGATAAACGCAAGAGAAATAGAAGCAGCAAGAAGAGCAATGACAGGATCTACCAAAAGAAAAGGAAAGGTGTGGATAAGAATTTTCCCACATAAACCATATACCCAAAAACCAACTAACAGTAAAATGGAGGGTGGTAAGGGTGCTGTAGAGGGATATGTTGCAGTTGTAACACCTGGGACAGTATTGGTAGAGATAGGTGGTGTAAGCGAAGAGATGGCAAGAGAGGCCTTGAGGTTAGCAGGACACAAGTTTTCTGTAAAAACAAAATTTGTTAGCAAAAGAGAGATATAACTTGAGTATAATAGCAATAATTGATAGAATACAAGCCGTTATTTAAATAAAAAACATATGGAAGATAAAAGTAAAACAACAGGAGAAAAAAGAGAAATTAAGGGGACAGTGACTGACAATAAAATGCAAGATACTGTTAAGGTTAGAGTCGACACCCTTCAAGCTCATCCTGTATACAAGAAAACAATTAAGAGAAAGAAAATCTTTTTTGCTCATACAGATCAAGAGCTAGAGGTTGGAGACATTGTCACTATAAGGGAAAGTAGACCGTACTCTAAAAAGGTAAGATGGTTGGTAATAGATAAGGAGGAATAATTATGGTACAAAGAGAATCAAAATTAACAGTTGCAGATAATAGTGGTGCTAAGATAGCAAAAATAATTGCTATACCAGGAGCTTCTAGAAGAAGATATGCTAGTGTTGGAGATATAGTTGTAGTAGCAATTCAAAAAGCATTACCAAACTCAGGAATCAAAAGACACGAGGTAATGAAGGGAGTCATAGTTAGAACACACAAAGAGATAGGTAGGAAGGATGGAACATATGTAAGATTTGACGACAATGCACTAGTAATTATAGACCCAAAGAACAAGGCACCTAAAGGAACTAGAATATTTGGACCTGTAGCAAGAGAATTAAAAGAAAAAGGATTTGACAAGATAGTTTCTCTAGCACCGGAGGTACTTTAAATAAACATTATAACTGACAAGAATTAACAAAATGGCTAATAATATAAAAATAAAAAAAGGAGACACAGTTAAAATACTCTACGGCAAGGAAAGAGGTAGAAGAGGTCCAGTGGTAGCAGTTGATTCTAAAAAAAAGAAGATCATAATAGAAGGACTTAACCTTTACAAAAAGCATCTTAAGGGAGATGGGAGAACTACGACTTCCGAGATAGTAACCATAGAAAAACCTTTCCCTGCTTCTAAGGTTATGCTTGTGTGTCCTTCTTGTGATAAACCAACTAGGGTAGAGATAAAAACAGAGGGAGAAGAAAAAGTAAGAGTATGTAAGAAATGTGGAAAGAATATAATTAAGAATGAAATCAAAGAAAGTAAAAAGAAAGAAGAAAAAGTAGAGGAGAAGAAAACTACAAAAAAGACTCCTAAGAAGAAACCAACTAAAACGAAAAAGAGTACTAAGAAAACAAAAGTTAAACAAAAGGATAAAAAATAATGCCTAGACTAAAAGAAGAATACAATAAAAAAACAAAAAAGGAAATTATGAAAGAGAAAGGTTATGTTAACCCTATGCAAGTACCTACTTTAGAAAAGATAGTTGTAAACGTAGGTGCAGGAGAATCAGTAACCAACAGTTCTGCATTAGAGGAGATAGTAGAAATGCTAACCTTAATAACTGGACAAAAACCAATTGTTAATAAAGCAAAGAAGGCAATCTCTGCCTTTAAGATAAGAGAAGGAATGGAAGTTGGAGTATCTGTAACATTAAGAGGAGACAGGATGTGGGAGTTCTTTGACAAATTGGTCAATGTTGCATTGCCAAGAACCAAAGACTTTCGTGGTTTAAGCCCTGATTCTTTTGATGGTGCAGGTAACTACTCCATAGGAATAGAAGATCACACAGTATTTGTAGAGATAGATCCTAATGCTGTTTCAAAAATAAGAAGCTTACAAGTAACAATAGTCACTACAGCAAAAACCGATGATGAAGGTAAAGTATTTTTAGATAAATTTGGATTCCCTTTTATAAAAGATGTCAACCGCAGCTAAAGAATACAAAGCAAGAGAATTAAAGAAAAACTCGAAATACAGTACTAGGGCATATAACAGATGTGAACTATGTGGTAGAGCAAGAGGATATATTAGGCACTATGGATTATGTAGAATATGTTTTAGAGAACTAGCGAGCGAAGGTAAAATACCTGGAGTTAAAAAAGCAATTTGGTAATTTAATTTGATATAAAAAAACATGAACGACCCAATAGCAGATATGTTAATAAGAATACAAAATGCAATAATGAGAAAAAAGGAAACAGTAGAAGTTCTTAATACTAAGTTATCTGTTGAAATTCTTAAGGTTCTTAAACAAGAAGAAATGATAGAGGACTTTGAAGATAAAGATAAATATCTAGAAGTTACTTTAAGTTATGATGATGGAGAACCAGTAATTACACATTTAGAAAAAGTTAGTAAATCAGGACAAAGAATATATGTTTCTAATAATGATATTGTTCCAATAATGAATGGAAGAGGGATTTCTGTAATTAGCACATCCCAGGGAGTAATGAATGGTGCTATGGCTAAGAGTAAGAATTTAGGAGGCGAATTTATATGTCAAATTTGGTAATAAAAAAATGTCTAGAATAGGATTACAAGAAATAACAATAGAAGAAGGAGTAACAGTAGTAAAAGAAAACGGTTCTTTAACTGTTACAGGAAAGCTTGGGGAAATTCAAATCGGTTTACCCGACAGGATAGAAGTTGAAATAAAGGACAATATCCTAAATGTTATTTCAAAAGGAGAAACCAAACAAGACAGATCAAACCATGGAACATACAGAGCTCTAATACAAAATGCTGTTAGTGGTGTTAAAGAAGGTTTTAGTAAAACTCTAGAGTTAGTAGGAGTAGGATACAGAGCTAGGATGGAAGGTGCTAAGTTAGTAATGAGTTTAGGACTAAATCATCCCGTAGAAGTAGAACCTTACGAAGGGATACAAATAGAAGTTCCAGAAGAAACAAAGATAGTAGTAAAAGGTTATGACAAACAGAAAGTGGGAGAATTTACTGCAAAGATAAGAGAATTAAGAAAACCAGAACCATATAAAGGAAAGGGAATCAGATATGAGAATGAGTATGTTAGAAGGAAAAGCTCTAAAGCCAATTTAGCTACAGAATAATATATTAAAATATACCAATGACAAGAAGCAAAGAACAACAAAGAAGAAGAAGAAAAGTACATATTAGAAAAACAGTTAATGGAACAGCTATTAAACCTAGAGTTTTTGTCTTTAAGAGCAATAGGTATTTTTATGCAGGATTAGCAGATGATGATAAGGGGATAGTATTAAAATCCTTTATGACTAAAAAGAAAACAGATGATATAATAGCCATGGCCAAGAAATTCGCTAAAGAAGCGTTAAAGAGTGACAGTGTAGTGTTTGACAGAAGTGGGTACAAATATCATGGTTTAATAAAAACATTTGTTGAAGAATTAAGAAAACAGAAAGTTAAAATTTAGAAAAATAAAAATGGCAGGAAAATACGAAGGAAACAAACAAAAAAGTAAATATGACAAGAAGATTCTCCCTATAAGAAGGGTAGCAAAAGTTACTAAAGGTGGTCGAAGACTAAGGTTTAGTACGGTTGTTGTAGTAGGAGATAGAAAAGGATCTGTCGGAGTTGCTTTAGGTAGAGGGTCAGATGTTAAAAGTTCCATAGATCAAGGAGAGAGACTTGCTATTAGGAAAATGAAGAAAATAGAATTAATAGGGGATACAATCCCTCATGAAATAAGATTCAAATATGGTGCAGCTAAGATTTTATTAAGACCAGCACGTCCAGGTACTGGAATAATTGCAGGTTCCTCAGTTAGAACAGTATTAGAACTCGCAGGAGTAGATAATGTATACGGAAAAATTCTAGGAAGTAATGAACCAAACGCTAATGCATACTGTACTTTTCAAGCATTACAAAAACTAAGAAAAGGTAAAGTTTTAAGAAAAATGAGTAAAATGAGAGAAAGAGTTTCTCTAAAGGAAGAAATGGACAAAGAAAGACAGATTAAAGAAGCAAAAAGAAGAAAAGCTCAAAAGAAAGAGAGAGGTTCTCGCTCAAACAAGTTTCAGAACACAAGAGGTAAAAAGTCTAAAGTAAATAAAAAGAAATAATGTATTTAGAAAACATTCCAAAAAGAAAAAACAGAATTAAGAAAGGGAAAAGGCTTGGTAGAGGCTATGGCTCAGGAGTTGGGGGACATACAGTAGGTAGAGGTACCAAAGGACAGAAATCAAGATCAGGACATAAATCCTTAGTAGCCTTTGAAGGAGGAAATGTACCATTTTTCAGAAGAATGCCTAAATTGAAGGGATTTAAAAGTAGGTCAAAGATAAACACACAAGTAATTAACGTTGGAACAATTTCTGAAAATTTTAAATCTGGTGATAAAATAACAGTAGAAAAATTAAAAGAGACAGGATTAATTAGAAAAGGTGCAAAAGAAGTTAAGGTTTTAGGTAAAGGTGAAATAGCAAAGAAAGTCTCAATAGAAGGAATAAAAATGTCTCCCTCAGCAAAAGAAAAGATAGAAAAAGCAGGTGGTAGTGTAAAATAGAACTTTACTACATGAAAAACACAATAGAAAAGATCAAATCAATATTTAAGACAAAGGAGATTAGGGATAAAATTATATTCTCCTTGTTAATAATCGTCATATACAGAGTACTCTCTGCAATACCTGTTTCAGGTATTCCAGCAGAAGCAATAAAGGAACTCTTTGCAGGGACTGGGTTTGGAGACATAC
>CAYGKF010000050.1:0-5382 GCA_964350615.1 uncultured Candidatus Saccharibacteria bacterium | reverse complement strand
TCCTGTCTTCAGTTATCTTTGACTCCTTTGTCCCATATGTATCGTAACCTATTCAGTGTTTGTAGTACCTAATTCTAATATAAAAAAGATTGTCAGAAATCCTCAAATTAGTATGGTTCGTGAGAGTCCTGTTACTCCCGCCAATATCCTCTGGTTCCTTATAGACCTGTGCACTACCCCTTAGAAAGGTTGTTAAAGCTTTATTATCTTGAGGTCAAAAATTTGAGTTTTCAGAAATATGGCCTGGTGGATAAAAAAGTCTGCAAAAGAGCAGTTTTTTAAGTCCCTCGGTTCGAAGATGAAAGGTTGATATGGTACAGATAATCTTAACTCCTTTCTCTAGCCTTCTAATAATCTCTCCACTCTCTTCTGGTATAATAATAAAATGGATATATCAGGACTACCTAATTACAGAAAAAGTAACAGACTTAGATCAAGAAAATCCTTGTACACAAAATATGGGTATCCTAAAACGGACATCTTTGAAGACATATTTAACACATACAAACTAAAAGGCAACGAATCTATTCTAGATATCGGGTGTGGTTTTGGAGATCTACTTATTAGGTTAAGGGAAGAAGGTCACAAGGGAAAGCTTGATGGCGTAGACATATCAGAAGGGATGATAAAAGAAGCCAAAGAAGATAGCAAAGGACTAGATATACAATTCAATGTATCTAAAGCGGAAGAATTACCCTTTAAAAAAGAAAATTTCGATATCATTATATGTAAACATTCCCTTTATCATTTCCAACTTAATAAAGCTATAAAGGAAATTGAGAGATGCCTTAAAAAAAGGGGAATATTAATATTTACTCTTAATAGCTATTCTCAAAAATCGAAATACTACTCTGAAAAATATAAGTCTTTAATATCAGAGGAATTAAATAACTTTAATTTTGTAGACACAGGAAATAATCTTAACTTTGAAGGGTATCATAAGTATTTTAAAAATTTTCTTATCCTCAAAGAAGTCAAAGTGCATCGATATATCACCTTAAAAGAAAGTACCCCCTATGTAGAATATATATCTACGTTCAGAGAATACTGGGATCCAATACCTAATGAGAAAGAATGGATAGAAGTATTAGATATAGTGAGGGGTGATATAGACAACATTATTCAAAAGAATGGTAAGTTTGAGGAGAAAGCCTCTTTTGGTATCACAGTTTTAGAGAAATTTTAAAGTCTCATATTTAAATGTATCAATAATGAGACATATTTCCTCCTTTTTTATACTGTCTCATTTGTCTCATTTTAGGTTCCAGACGTGTATGTCCCGCCATCTATTTTTAGAATTTCCCCAAACCGACATTTTATTGTAGTAACAAGCTCTGTTATTAATCCGTTCCGCACACTCTACTCAATCATACTCCGAAATAATATTGTTTCTGTTGTATAATTAATCGTAATCAAATATATTCATACAAATTATGAGAGAGTTCAAAAAAAACATTTTTATTAGTGATAACAAAATACTGAAGTCCTTCAGTCTAAGAGCAAGTACAATAGTACAGGTAGAAGATAAATATCTCATGGTTCTAAACGAAGGTGCAAGTAAATATAAACATCCGGGAGGACATATAACTCTTAATGAGTCGTTGTTAGAGGGCTTAAGGAGAGAATTAAAAGAAGAGATTGGTTTAGAAATAGAAGATGCTGATCCAGAGAAGATCTTCTTTGATGTCGTATTCAAAGATGGTAATGCTATGATTAATTCTCTTTTTCAAATACAAATAGATATGAAAACCGCCAAAGAAGTAATTGCTAACTCCCCTCTTCCTACAAAGTTATTCAATTTAGAAGCATTAAACGAAGAGAATACTTGGGAATCAGAAATTACAGCTGTAAAACATCATCAAAAGCAGAAATGAACTACCAAGAAGTAAATAAACGTAGCTTACCTGAATGGATAAAAGCTCTTAAACATCTAACTACCATTCTTAAAGAAAATGATATTAAGTATTATCTATCTGCATCTGGTTTAGAATATATACTAGGAAGCAACACATACCCATATGATATAGACCTTTTTGTATCACTTAAAGATGTCGGAAAAGCATTTGAATTATTAAGACCACTTTCCATATCTGAGATACATAAATGGGATAATAGATATGTAGAATTTCAAGGGAAATATAATGGCATACCTTTTGAAATATGCGAATGGGAAGAAGAACCGAAGATACTAATAAACAAAAGGTTTAAAGATTTTGAAGTTTCAATAATTGAATAATATTGATATATTTGACATTTGTATTTCGGAAATCATTCCATATCCTTCGCCATTATTGAGTTGTTCTAACAAGACCTATGCACTATTTTTTAAAACCCCTATGGGGATTGAGTTATTTGGGCCATAAAAAGAGAACGTCTCAAACGTAAGACCTAGTGGATGAAAAGAGTCAAAAGAGAGTTTTTAAAAACACTAAGTTAGACAATGATTCTACCTATACACTTTCATATCCTCTCAATTTGTGTGTATTAGTCCTATTCTTTGTATAAAAATCAATAGCAATAGCAAGCTCTTGATTCTCCTTGGCATATTCTTCAATTGTAATACCTTGTTGCCATGCTTCATAAGCCTGTATCAAAGCTTTTGCTCCATCTTTTGTCCCACCAGGATGAGCATGAATACCACCACCCATTGTAGTTATGTAATCTATTGTTCCCATTACTTCTATAAATTCTTTGATTAGTGTAGGATTTAAACCACCAGAGATAATTGGTGCCATTTTTAGGACAACCCTAGAATTGTCATTTGGATAATAGTAATTTGATTTAGCTTCTTTCCTATCTTCAAAGGAATCTCTAAGTTCTCCCTTCCAACGACTATCTTCGAAATTAACCATATCAACAATATCCTTATCTGAATCTGTTACTTTAGTCCAAATCTGTTTAAAATATGGCCCCTGTGCACCAACTCTCAAAGCAAGATGTGCTGCTGTAATATCAATCTCTGGATTACCTGCCATTTTACCAACACCAGCAGTTCCTGTATGAATACCCGATGCCCCTGCTAATCTTGCAAATTTTGTTAACACCGCTACAGAATACCCTATTGGGTTCTCTTCCCTAGTATATGCACCATGACCTGCTCTATGAAAATGTAAAAAAACATTTGGATATCTTCTTCTTAATGCTTGTACTGCCATCCATCCAGCTGTAATACCATCTATTAGAAATGCATAACTCCCTGGTTTCATCTTTGAAGCTACATAATCACAACGTGATATCATAGTATCAAAATCAGCTGCAGAAACATTGAATGAGTGAACCTTGGCTTTTCCTGTCTCTTGTTCAGCCCGATCCATTGCAATCCTTATAGAATCGACCATCTTCTCATATGGGCAAAAAGATTGATTTGCTTGAGGCTCATCATTTTTTACAAACATTCCTCCACCAGTCCAGAAGTCATACGCTAATTCGGCATACTGATTAGATGTCAACCCTATCTTAGGTTTAATAATGGTACCTAATATTGGAGCATCCCATACACCTAAATACTCTCTCATATCATCGAGAGTATAGCTTGGCCCATCATAGTGCACTAACATCTCTGGTGGAAAGTATACATCCAGTAACTTACATGCTTTGACTTCACTTACTCCAAAAATATTTCCAGCAATAAAGGTTAATATATTCTGAACATTTCCACCTGTATCGAAAATATCCCATGGGTAAGCAATCCAAACAAGATTCTTTTCTTTATCTATTTTATATACTCGAGCATTATTACTAGAAGAAAAGTCTGTAGCAGATTTAACAGCTATACTAGTACCTGTAGAGGATTCTGCTGCTATTTCAGTAGCAACATCTTCTAGTGTTAAACCCTCAGAAGGGATTATATGAAAGACCGTTAATAGGTATCTCTCATTATGTACTTCCTCATTTCCTAAAAAAAGGTATTCTTTTTGCATAAGAGAATATATTTAAAAATTTATAATTCTATTCTAACATTTTTTCAGAAGAGAAAGTACCTCATGTATGTAACCCATACATCTATTAGTATTCCGAATTTTCCTCTGATATAATTTCAGCTATATGGCTAAAGAAAATAACATGATCTCTGAAGAGATAACATTCAACGAGATCTTCACTATACATCAAAAAAAACTAAATTATTTAAATTCAAAAAACAAAAATAGAATAGCTATATGTTTTTCTGGTGTTCCTGGGGCAGGTAAAACAACGATAAGTAAAGAATTAGAAAAAGAATTAAAAGCAATTAGGATAGAAATAGATCAAATCAGAGAAATAGTTGCAAACCTTTTCGAGCAAAAAAATATTAAATATAAAAACAATAAAAACAAATATCTTGAGATAAAAAATCAAAGCTACAGGTATGTAAAAGATCTTCTTCAATATATACAAGGAAATGAAAAGAATCACCTAATAATACTAGATCTTAGTTTGGATAGAAGATATTCTTATATAAAATCCCTTTTGGATTTCTTCAATTATAGAATATTCTCAATATCACTAGAAGCTGATGAAAGTCAATTAAGAAACAGAATAAAAACAAGACAAACCGGAATGCTTGACCGTTCAATTTATTTAAAGATGCTCCCAGGTTGGATTAAAGACCATGTAACCTTCACTTCTCAATGTAAGTTCGACATCTGTATCAACACAAACAAATTAACAACCGAAGAAAGCTCTTCTGAAATTTTACGTCAATTCAAAGTTAACAATTAGTTTTTTCAACTTGACAAAGAATTCTTTCTCTTCTCTGTACCTTATCAAAATCTAACTCTTTCCCAATACTACTGAAATTGTCAATATACATATTCCCTATTTTTCTATGAACCTCAACAGAAGGTGTACTAAATTGCAATGATTGGATGTTTCCATACAACTCATTTGGGAAGATTTCATTCATAGTGAAAACATATTTTTCATTGATACTAAATAATTCGAAAACAATAATTTCAACTTTAATATTGATAGATTTTAAGATATGTATTCTTTTATTAGAAAATTTTAATTCTATAAAATCAAATTTTTCTTGAATTAAATGATTCAACTTATTTATATCCTTTTCAAGGACAATCAAATCTAAATCGTTATGCTTATGAGTTAATCTTCCCAACAAACCATCTAGCCCATATCCACCAATTACAGATATTTTGATGTTATTTTCCTGACAAATCTTTAAAAGCTTTGACATAAAGATAATAGCACTATTTTCTTTCTGTTTAGATTCATTAAGTTTTATTTCTTCCATACTTTTAAAGACAATTGTGTACTCCATTTAGTGTGAATTTCCAGAACACACTCATCACCATCCAACGATTGAACCTTAAGTAACCTTGCTTTTGTAGAAAAATTAGATCCAATATGATTTAAACCTATAAGAAAAAAAAACATATTGCTTTTAAG
>CAYGKF010000049.1:0-5528 GCA_964350615.1 uncultured Candidatus Saccharibacteria bacterium | reverse complement strand
ACCTTGCAGCAAATATTGCAACAGATACAACCCCTCCTTCCGGAGAAGATATTAACCCTGCAAAACAAGGTGAGATAGTATTAGATGAAAGTAGAAAAGTTGTTACTTTTGACAAAGAGCTAACAGAAGCTGAAAAAAGAGAGATAGAAGAGAAATATTCCGTTGAGTTTACTCCTGAGAAAGGACAAAGTGGGATATATACGATTGTAACAACCCAAGAGAGTGATTTAGAAAATCTTACTTCTGAGACGGATGTAGATTCTGTCGAGACAGATGTGCCTGTCACAATATCCGAGACAGTAGATTGGGGAATTACAAGGGTAGGAGCAGATAAGGTTTGGGAAAGTTCTACTGGGAGTGGATTTACTGTTGCAATAATAGATACAGGTATACAGACAGATCATCCTGATTTACAAGATAATGTTGTTTCCGGTTATGATTTTGTAAATGATAGAGAGAATGCTATGGATGACCATGGTCATGGAACACATGTTGCGGGAATTGTTGCTGCTCTTCAAAACCAAGCAGGAACAGTCGGTGCAAGTCATACTGCTAAGTTAATGCCCGTTAAGGTGTTAAATTCAACTGGGTCAGGTTATGTCTCTGATGTCGCTAAAGGAATTTATTGGGCAACCGACAATGGTGCTCGAATTATTAATCTAAGTTTAGGGACAACTGTAGATTCTGATGTACTAAGAAAAGCGGTTAATTATGCCTCAAGTAAGGGGGTATTGATGGCTGGAGCTGCAGGAAATGATTCCGGTACTCCATGTAGTTACCCTGCGGCATACGGTGCTGTCATATGTGTAGTTGCTACAGACAGTTCAAATAGATTGGCTAGTTTTAGTAATGTAGGAGGAGAGCTAGCTGCACCAGGAGTTTCAAACTATTCAACCTTTTTAGGAAGTACATACAGATACCTTAGTGGAACTAGTATGGCTTCTCCACACGTAGCTGGGAGTCTTGCGGTTGTTGGACAAGCTTGCCCTGACTGTTCTGCTTCTGAGTTAAGAGAACTTCTTAGAGAGACTGCTGTAGATTTAGGGGAAGAAGGGTATGATATTATCTTTGGGTATGGCTTGGTAGATTTGATCTCTGCAATTGAGACACTTCTACCTGATGAGGAGATTGAAGATGAAGAACCTGTAGATGAAACCCCAGAAGAAGAGGAAGACAAAGGAAATGAGGAGCAACCAAAAACCATAACCCCCAGAAGAAGAGACTTTGTTCGACAAAGACCTGTTATTACAGACCCTGAAAAGGATAAGAATAACAGAATCTCTATGACAGAAGTGGAAGATATAGAACTAGAATTTGAATTAGTTCCTTCAACTTCTAATTCAGGTTTTGAAAAAACTGTTATCTATCTAAACAACGAAGAAATGTACACAACAACAAAAGCTTCTGGCAGTTATACTCTAGAGTACGATGACTTTAAAGGAGTACAGCAATTTGTAAGAGTGACTTCCTTCTTTGAAGACAAGACACAGGCTAGTGATCATATAATAATAGATCGAGTTACTATCATGAGAGCAAGGCCAAATACAGATATAATTCAAAGGGGTAGACGAGTACTTGGAATATCTTCTTGGTTTTCTCTTTCAGATATTTTTAAATTTTAACTTAAAAATAAATGAGTATTTTGATCATAGTAGGCACATTAATTGCAATAGTAGTTATTTTACTTTTGGTTGCATTAATCCTCCCTCAGAATAGTACTCAGGGCCAAGAAGAGGACACAGACTTAGAGATAGAAGCTAGCGAAGAGTAGAGTACTTAATCATGACGAAGTGCCTCTATTGGGTCTATATTAGATGCTTTCCATGCGGGATAGAGACCTGCGATTACTCCAACCAATATACTTCCTAATGTTATATACAAAGAGTTTATCACTTGGAAATTAAAGAAATTATTAAGAGTGCTGAAACCCTCTTGTGTAAGAAGTTCAACTACATAAGGATCTGCAAGTTTCATTAGGAGATAAGTTAGGGACAATCCTAATACCCCACCAATAAAACCGATGACCGCAGATTGTATTAAAAATATTATTAAAACTTGGATATTAGAAGCTCCCATGGCTTTAATTATTCCTATTTCTTTGGTTTGTTCGTATATACTCATAATCATGGTGTTAACAATTCCTATGGAAGCAACCACTGCAGAAACGGCTCCAAATATTATTAAAGCTATAGTTAAGCCAGAAGTTAGGGTATCCAGAAAGCCCAATAACGTTTCAGTAGAAATAACAGAGAGACTTAATTCCTCTGTTATATATTTTTCCACATCAGAAGTCTCTCCTTCCTTCGTAGTAACTAAGAGTTGATCATAACCAACCTTTTCTAGATACTCTTCCTCATTTTGAAAGCCCCCTAGATCAACGAGTATTTTTAATGCCTCATTATTATTAACAAAGAAGGCATCCTTACCAGATTCGGTTACTCCAGACACTTTAAAATCATATTCCTTGTCCATCATACTTTCAGTTGCAATATTTAACAAACCTTTACTCTTAGAACTTTTCAAAGTAACCTTCTTATCCAATATCTCTTCCTTTGTAGTTTCAAAAAAAGAAACCACAAAATCACTCACAAATATCTCCCCATCTTCTAAAATAGGATCCTCCCCATAAAAGCCATTGTACATATGATGATCCCCTAAAAGATCTGAACCCCCTACAAAATTAAAAGGGTAGGGAGTATCATCTCCTTCTAGAAATATCTCTACGTTACTTATGGTAAACACGGGATTAACAGAAAGAACCCCGTCTAAGTCAGCAATTTCTTCTTTCAGATCTTTTGTTAAAACAATATCCTCCTGAACCTTGTCCTCCTTTGTAGGGGCATTCCCCATACCTCCAAACATAAACATATCTCTTCCTGAAACATATAAATCTTCAGGAGCAAACCTCGCACTAAACTCATTTACAACAGCCGTTTGCAAATCAGACATTCCAAAAAGGATAAACGTCATTAACATAACGGCAATCATTATTCCTAAACTTGTTAAGAGTGTCCTCAGTTTTCTCCTAGATACTAACTTTAAGGCATACTTAAACATTTTTACCGTCTACTAATGTTATTCTTCTCTCTGTTTCCTTTGCAATCTTCATATCATGAGTGACTACTATTGTAGTTATTTTCTCTTTCTCACTTAAATCTTTTAATAAATCTATTATGGCTTTTCCTGTTTTACTGTCTAAATTCCCCGTAGGCTCATCTGCTAGAACTATTTTCGGATTATCTATAATGGCTCTTGCTATCGCAACCCTTTGTGCCTGCCCTCCTGACAATTCACTAGGATAATGTTTAGTCCTGTCTTCCATACCAATAGAATTTACTATTGACTCATATCTGTTTTTAAGTTCTTTCTTATCCATATTTCTTTTAAATCTCGTTGGCAAAAGAATATTTTCCTCTACTGTTAGAGAAGGTATAAGATAAAACTGTTGAAAAATTGTTCCTACTATGAATCTTCTATAATAATTAGGGTTATACTCTCTAATATCCTTCCCATCTACTACAACCTTCCCCGAGTATTTCCAATCTAACCCTCCTAGAATATTTAAAAATGTAGATTTTCCTGATCCTGAACTTCCCACCAAAGATATTATCTCCCCCTTATCTACTGAGAATGAAAGTCCCTTCAAAGCTTCTACAAGAACTTTCTTGCTAGGAGTATATATTCTTTCTAGATTTTTAATTTCTATATATGCGGACATAGTTTCCATAATACTATAGTTGTTTTTTAAAATACAGTTTGAAATTTTTCTTTTTTATTTTAGGTAAATATAAAACGGTAATGTTTTTGTAAGAATTTTCAGTGTATATTATTATGTGCAAAACAATAGACCCTCTATATTAATAATTGAAGATGATGCAAGCTTAGTTTTAGTCTTAACTAAGTTTGTTGAATCAATCGGTTATAATGCTCAATTCTCTTATACTGGAAAAGAAGGTTTAAAAACAGCCTTAACTAACAAGCATCAACTTTTTATTATAGATTTAGGATTAGGAGATATCTATGGCTTAGAGCTTATTGAAAGAATAAGACATACAAACAACAAACCCATTATTGTAATAACAGGAGATATTCAAGAAGAAAATGAGATAAAAAGTTATAGCTTAAAGGCAAATATTTTTCATAGAAAACCTATTAATTACGACATATTAGAAGTCCAAATTAAATCCTTAATGTCTCCTAAACGAAGAGGAAATATAATAACAACAAAAAACATACAATTGGACTTAAATAGGAGAACATTTAAAAATAGTGGTACGGTTACTCTTTTAACAAAAACTCAATTTAATTTTTTAGCAATGCTACTAAATTCTAATGGAGAGGTATTTACAAGAGAACAAATCATTTACAATGTAATGAATTCCTTTTCAACTTCCTCTGACAACAGTGTAGATACTATGATTAGTAGAATTAGAAAAAAGCTTAAAGAGAAAAACATTAATGAATCTCTTATAAAAACTATTAATGGTACAGGGTATAAGCTTAATCCTAAATATCATAAAAACATTCAAAGAAGCTTTTCATAATTAGTAAATAACTAGTAGAAAAACATTAAATATCTCTAACAGGAATTTTAAAAATGATCGTCGTTGACTTTCCTTTTACACTCTCTATCTCTAGGGAACCCTTAAAATGATTCTTAACTGTATCTAGAACAAAATAGAAACCTAATCCTAAATGTTCTCCACCCTTCATTGAAATCTCTCTCTTTTCTATATCTTTTAGCACGCTTTTTCGTATACCCCTTCCGTTATCTTTAACCTTAAGAATATATACTCCATTTATCACTTTAGATGTTATCTCTATGATCTTTCTCTCTTTCTTATTCATTTCCAATTCCTCTATAGAGTTTATTAAAATATTTAAAACAGCCCTTGCAAATAGTGACTCATTTCCAAATATCTTTTGACTATTACATAAATTGACTTTTACTGTAATTTTGGATACCTTTAATCTGCTTTGTATAAGAACCAAAATTTTCTTTACTGTACTATTTCCTGAGAACTTCCTTTTTTTATTAGAGTCCTTTAGTAACATAAAAGAATTGTCTAAAATATTTTCAAGATATTGTAGTGAATTTAAAGCTGATTTCTTTACTTTAGAAATTTCTTTATTACTAAGTTCTGCTCTTTCCATTACTCTTATACTTCCAGATAAAACACTTAAAGGGGTACAAATATCATGTATTAAACATTTAGATATTTTTCCTACCAACCTATGTTTGTATTCAAGTTTAGCAAGGTATTTATATTTCTCTACACAAATTTTACTGTAAGTATTACAATCTTTTGTCATTAAACAACCCTTGTAAAGAAGAAATAGCAAAAAAGAAAGTAGCCAATAACTTTTTATTTGATAATATATATGTGATCCATGAATAGAAAGATCTGAGAAGGAAAACCTTACATATTCCCTAGATTGAAGAAATATTAGTATACAAATTACAAACAGAAAGAAAAGTAACATTTTGAAAGCTTCTTTCTCTCCCAAACAAAGGAGAAGGATAGTAA
>CAYGKF010000048.1:0-5535 GCA_964350615.1 uncultured Candidatus Saccharibacteria bacterium | reverse complement strand
TCTGCCAAATTTATGTATTCCATTGCTAAAAGAGCTAGGAAATATTACTTAGGACTCTCTACTATTACACAAGACGTTGCAGACTTCCTTAGCACAGATATGGGTAAAGCAATAATTTCAAACTCCTCCATACAGATGTTAATGATGCAAAGCCCTACTGCTGTAGAAAAACTTCAAGATGTCTTCAATCTCTCAGATGGAGAGAAAAACTTCCTCCTTAACGCAGATCAGGGACAGGGATTATTCTTCGCAGGATCAAATCATGTCGGTATACAGGTTCTCTCAAGTGTAGCAGAACATGAACTAATAACGTCAGACCCTAGAGATCTTGTAAAATTTAAAGAAAGGGAAGGACAAGAAGATACTCGAGGTATAGATGAACTTTCAGAGATCTTTGATCCTCCAACTGCACAAAAACCTATGCGAGATGGAAAAAGTCTAGATAGACAAGAACAGATTATACAAGATGCTATACAAAGAACAGAGGGTCAAAGAAGTACTATTAGAAGTGAAAGAGAGGAATACCAAAAAGAGTTAGAGGAGAGATTAAGAGAGCAAGAGAGAGAGCTTAATCCTGAAAAATACCAGAGAGATAGAACTGTTTTAGATGATATTAGAGACAACACCATATCAGGACAAGCTGTAAAATCTCGAGAAGATATACAGAGAGGTAAAAAACATCTAACTCCTCAAGGTTTAATTGAAAGCTATCCTTCACAAGACAATGAACAAACAGAATAGTCAACAAACTGTTAATCAAGAAGATTCCCAGAGAGAGGGTACAGAGGTAAATATCTCTAACTATTTAGTAACACAAGGTATAAATACTGAAAATCTCGGACAGGAGAAATTAAACTCCGACCTATCTTTGCTCACAGAGGCAGAGGATAAAAGAGAATATAAAGCAGACATTAGTAAAAACATAGCAAACCCACAATTAAAAAGGGCTGTATCATCATTGAAATTATCAAATCCTTTTAAAGGTTACTAACTAAGAGGACCTTGATCAGCGAGTACATATTCACTCAAATTAGAGCTATTTATAATGATGGGTAATGGTTTACCTTCAACAATCATTCTTGCTGCACTTCTAACTATACTCGTAACATTCCTTTCTAGCTGTCTAATACCTGCATCAAAACCAACAGGTCGGATAATTAAAGGCCATACCTCATCCTCTATTTTAATATAATCAGAGGAAAGATTTAGGTTCTTTAAAACCCTAGGTAATATATACTGTTTCCCAATAGCCTCTTTTTCTTGATCTGAATAACTAGTAAACCGAATAACTTCTACACGATCAAGTAATGCAGCAGAAAGACCACCTAGATTATTAGCCGTGCATATAAAAAACACCTGAGAAAGATCTACAGGATAATCAACATAATGATCTACAAAAGTAGAATTTTGTTCAGGATCCAATATCTCTAAAAGTACTGCCATTACATCACTAAGAAGACCAGAACTCCTACTTGCTTTCTCTATCTCATCAAAGAGTATTACTGGATTCATTGTTCCACACCTTATCAAAGATTTAACAACTTGGCCTGGCTCAGCATCGGGAGAATACTTAGGTGTACCTCTTAGAGTTCTTACGTCCCCTATTGCCCCAAGTGAAATCCTTGAGAATTGCCTACCCATTGAAGTAGCTATAGATTTTGCAATAGATGTTTTTCCTACACCCTGAAGACCAAGAAAAAGAAATACGGGAGCATTTGCAGAAGAACCTTTCAAAATTGCCATCTCTGGTTGGACAGGGCTTAGATTACTTGGAGGTGGGTAGTTCCCTTGTGGAATATTATTCTGAGAAGGAATCTGTGAAGGTATACTTTCTCTCCTAATTCCTCCCATACTTTGTAACTGCATAGTAGCTATGTAATCAAGAATTAAGTCCTTAATAGTATCCAAACCATGATGGCTTTCATCCATCAATTTTTTAGCATGATTGATATCAAAATTATCCTTACTAACAACACCCCAAGGAATTCTTGTAACCCAATCTACATACTTACTTACAGTTTCAAACTCAGCACTATAGCCTCCCATCTTAAACATCCTCTTGAGTCTTTGAACCCCTCTCATTGCTTCTTCTTTCAAACCTTCTGGGACATAAGAGGAAGAAAGTTTATTTTCCAACTCTAAAACTTCATGTAAATTTTCATCTATAGTAGCTTGAATATTTTGATTAAAAGCTGGATTGTAATTTGGATTATCCATATAAAGGCAGATTTAATTATGTATAAAGTGTATCTTTAGATAGGGATTAAGTCAAACTTTTTACTAAATTCGCTATTGATATTATAAATCTAGCATGATAACCTTAAAAGATATAATATAAACTGCCTTTATAATGAAAAAAATATACTCACTTTTAGTCGTAGTTGCTTTTCTTTTAGTCCCTTTTGCTGTATTTGCTGCTGTTGATGTAACTTTAACAGACACCTCTACTCAAGATTCTAAAACCATAACAATAGATATTGATACACAGACAGATGTTCTAGATCAGGTAAGTCTACCTATTAGGTTTTCTGAAGGAGTTACTATTTCAGAACTTACTGCAGGGGACATAGAGTGCTCTACTTTGGAATATGGACAGGATGAAGAAATAAATAATGAGATAGTAATAAGATGCATACTACAAGAAGCTTCTGCCTTAGATGGTATCTTAGTAAACATATTGTTTACAGCAACTACAGAGGATTATACTTTTGAACTAGTAGAAAATGAAAACTTGGACATAGGGACTCTAACTCTTGGCGAAACAGTAAACGTAGGAGAGGTAATAGATCCTGAACTCACTACTCAGTTAGAAGAAGATTTACCTTTCGAAAATGAAGCTTCCACAATCGCTCAAGATTCTGTAGTTGAAGAAGCAGAAGAAGGTTTTAGTCTTGACAATATTACAGAATATTTACCATATATACTTATAGGAGGTTCTGTAATATTACTTATTAGTATTATCGTAATACTTCTGAGTAAAAAGAAAGAGCCAAAGGATTCTACTCCTACAGATACCCCTACCAAAATAACTTCTCCAGAGCCTCCTGTACAAAACACAGAAACAGAAGGAGAACCTTCCTTAAGAAGTATGGTTAATGGAGTCAATAACACACAATCACAACCTCAAGTACCACCTCAAACCAACACAAACGTACAAGACGATTCTTCATTTACAACTACACCTCCCATCTCTACCCCTAGTACGCAAACCCCACTACAACAAACTCCTCCTGTGCCTCCTATGCAACCTCCTCAACAAGAACCTCCTGCACAGAGAACTAGTTCTCCAGAAATAGCTCCTAGCGCTCAACAAGAAGATTTACAAGAAATTCTTAACAGAGAGTCTTCTAGAACACAGGGACAACAGACAGTGCAACCTACTACACCAGAAACTCCCGTAGAGCCACAAGCACAGATACCTCCTCAACCTTCTACACAACCCACTACTCAAGAAGTACCTTTCTCAGGGGATTTTAATGTTGGTAACACACAAGACACAGCCCCACAAATAGAGACCCCTACAGTAGGGTCTAATGATAACCTACAGAGTCAAGTAAATAATGAAATAAATAACCTTAATACTCAAAATCCTTTACCTTCACCAGAAAACCAAACTCCCGATATTAGCACAGAGTATCCACCTGTACCTCCTTCCGCAGTACAACCAAATACTCAACAACAAGTACCTCCAATTGCAGAAACACCAGAAGAGTTGCCAGAGGTTCCTCCTACAATGTAGGTTCAGAAGAGTAATAAACAATCTTTTTGAAATTAGGGTTATGGTATAGAGAATATCTATCTCTATTTAAAATTCTTCCACATTTCACTACCCTTTACTTTTAGGTCTCCTGCATACTTACTATTTAATTCTTTACTCCCATAAGGTCTTTCACATTCCTTATCTAATGTTTCAAAAGCTATCTGTGCTATCTTCATATTGGGATATATCCTAATTGGAATGGGAGAGACATTAGCTAACTCCAAAGTTAATCTTAATTTATTCCCTGGATCTAAAAAACCAGCAGTCGCATGAACTATTAATCCTAACCTCCCCAAAGAACTCTTCCCCTCTAACCTACCAACATGCCCTGCATCTACCCCTGTTATTTCCTTAACATTGGCTAATACAAATTCACTTGGATGTATTATGAAACCATCTTTTTCAGTAACCTCTACTTCCCTCATTAAATCTTTAGGTTTATCCTTAACATCTATTACTGCTATATTTTCTTTATTAAAAACTAAAAAGTTTTTATCTAAATGTAAATCATAAGATGCTGGTTGAAGAAATTCCTCTGAAAAAGGCTCTATAAATATTTCACCACTCTTAATCTTTTCCTTGATTGTTTTATCTGAAAGAATCATAATAATATTTTTTTAACTCCTATCTACAAACTGATGCTTGTCATCCACCCTTGGCTGAATCGTTTTTTTTAATAAAGGCCTCCATATTGAATCTAGATAGTTAAGTTTTCTTAGCCACTCATAAACCAAAACTCTGTAGGCAATATGTCCACCATTTCTAGTTCTAAGATTAATTACATACTGTAAGTCATCAAAAGAACCATAAAAGATATATTTAGTACAGTGTGCATGAGGAAGTAAGTACTTAGTATATTCATCACAGACTTCTTTAGAAAGATGCTTTTTTGCAAGTTTTCTCCAATCCTTAATTCTTTGGTATGTCTCACTTAATCTCTCTATATATTCTTTTTTAAGTTTAGAAAGAGAACCTATTTCTAAGTAATTACAAAGATAAAAGCATTGATCATTCCTCCTGTCTAACTCCCTATCCATATCTATATTGTCATCGAAAAGAGGAATATATCTTTCCATACTTCTATGCCTATTTAAATCTTTAAGTGTCCCTAAACTAGCAAAGCCTTCTATTTTTATAGCTCCTGATTGACCAATATTTCCAAGTTGATTATGGTGATCATGTTCTTCAAATATTATTTCACCTAGCTGCTCTTGATCTTCCTCTGAGAATTCAAATTCCTTTTTTGACCCTAACGGATTAATTAAAGCTTCATAGTGTGAAATTAACGATTCCATACAATCTGGGGAATAGGTAACCTCTGCAGCATAACTTTCACTCTCTGGAATATCTGTTATCTGTTCGTCTGAGATATCCTTTTTTAGATATTCAAGAATCTTTTCTGTAGAACTTTTCCTACAGGTATTTGCATTTGTATGCCTAATTAAACCCTCTGCCTCCCTTATGTATCCCCTAGCATCTAATTTGGACTCACCTAAGAGATTAAGTAACATATTTGCTAATTCATTTTCTACAACTGTATCACTAGCACACATGTAGCTAATTAAATCTGACCAACTTCTAGCAGACATGAGGTATGCTGTACTAGTACTCAAACCAAAGGGAAGAAAATATCTTGCCACATCAAAGGATCTCGCTTTAAGAGCTGATACCTCCTGAGTACTTTCCTCATTTATTCTAAAATGTTTCTTAAGAGCATCTCTAGTAGGTCCCATTAATTCTCTGTAATCTTTCATTTGTTTAAGTATTATTCTCTC
>CAYGKF010000047.1:0-5863 GCA_964350615.1 uncultured Candidatus Saccharibacteria bacterium | reverse complement strand
GATGTTTCTTACATTAGGTTTTCTCTTAATATTCTCTTTTTTTGTTAAAAATATTCTTTGGTTTAAAAACGCAAAAACAGTAATACCTTTAATATCAGGAGTAGTTGTAATAGGGCTTTCTGTAATAAGTTTTCTTAGATATCAGCGAAAACCTAAAGATAGGCAATTTCTTCTCTTTGCTGTTTTTCTTTTTCTCTTAGGGTTTTTAACTCTTTTTTTGACACTTTCAAACACTTTAAGTTTTTCTACTCAAGTTACAATTTCAACAACCTTAATCCCTCTTTTATTAATACTTTTTCTACTTTTACTTATTAAAAAGAATTGGTATTACTCAAACTTAGATTTTTGGATAATATTTTCCCTTTCCCTTTTTATTTTCTCTAGAATATTCTTCCTACAAACCCTTTTAGAATGGGATACAGGTTTTGTTGAATATTCCTACCTAATTACCCTTTTCGGGTACTTAGCCTTAGCTGTAGGTCTTGTAAATGAGATTTATGAGTTAAAGGAGGGACAAAAAGGTGCAAAGAAAAGAAAAAAGAAGTAGTATATTGTTATGTTAATGCCTAAATTAAAGAAATACCAGAAGAAGTATTCTCATTCATATTCCTTTGGGATGTATCCTACGTTGGAGCTTGTTAGATATAAGAAAGAAGAGGTTTTAAAGGTCTTGATAAAAGAGGAGAGTATGGAAACCCAAGGGGTTAAAGACATTATTGATATATGTAAAAAGGAAGGGATACATTTTGAGGTTAATGACAGGTTGATTGAAAAATTAGCTTTTAAAGAAAATACATACGCAGTTGGAGTATTTAAAAAGTATGTGTCCGAATTGAATAAAGAAGAAAACCATTTAGTTTTAGATAATCCTAGTAATATGGGGAATTTAGGAACTATTATTCGTACTATGTTGGGTTTTGGCTTTAAGAATTTAGCAATAATTGAACCTAGTGTAGACATTTTTGATCCTAGGGTTGTTAGGTCTACGATGGGAGCGCTTTTTAAGATAGGGTTTAAATATTATGGGAGTATACAGGAGTATATGTCCGAATTTTCAAAACATAATTATTACCCATTTATGTTGGAGGGGGGTAAGGATATTAAGGATGTGCAATTTAAAGAACCTTTTGCTATAATACAGGGAAATGAGAGTAGGGGATTAAGTGAGGAGTACAAGGGTATAGGGGAGAGTGTGTATATACCACATAGTAAGGATATTGATTCTTTAAATCTTTCTGTAGCTACTGGTATAGGGTTGTGGGAGAGTACTAGGGAAAAACAGAGTTAAACTTAGTATTAAAAAAATGTCTTCAAAATTTTCAAAAGATTTCTACTGGGGAGCTGCTACCTCTGCATACCAGATAGAGGGAGGGTTAAATAACAACTGGAGTAAATGGGAAAAAGAGCACTCTAAAGAAGAAAGCGAATTTTACAGAGAAGGTGGTAGAGGAAAATTTAATTACCCAATAGGGGAGGTTAATGTAAAAGAAGCCTGTAATGAAGAAAACTACATTAGTGGGAAAGCAGCAGATAGTTTTAATAGGTACAAAGAGGATGTTGGGATATTGAAGGAGTTAGAACTAAATAGTTACAGATTCTCAATAGATTGGTCTAGGATAGAGCCAGAGAAAGGAAAGTATTCAAAGGAGGGGTTAGAGTATTACAAAAACTTAATTAAAGAGTTAAAAGATAATGGTATAGAACCATTTCTAACATGTTGGCATTGGCCAATTCCTTTATGGTTAGAAGAAGAGGGAGGTCTTCTTGCAAAAAATATTGTTGAGTATTTTGGTAAATTTGTAGAGGTTCTGGTAGAAAATTTCGGACAGGATGTAAAGTATTGGATGACTATAAATGAACCGTTGGTTGTATCAGGAGCAGGGTATTTACAGGGGACTCGAGCCCCTGGGATAAGAAACGTTTTTAAATTCTGGAAGGTTTCTTTTGTTAACCTTGTTAAAATGCACAAGTTTAGCTATGGAGTTATTAAAGAATATGATGCAAATATCCAAGTAGCTATTGCAAAAAACATGTTTGGTGTAAAGGAGGAAGGATATAAATTTCTTCAGAAATTCATGAAAAAGATTTTTGGATATTTTTGGAATGATTTGTTTTTACATAAAATTGAAGGGTATTTAGATTTCATAGGGTTAAACTATTATTCAGAGATTCAAACGGATATTTTTAACTTTCGGAAAGAAGAAAAAAAGAGGAGTGATATTGGTTGGTCAATGACGCCGTATTGTATTTATTATGTTCTAAAAGACTTAAAAGATAAATATAATCTGCCAATTATTATTACAGAGAATGGTTTGGCAGACAGGGAGGATAAGTACAGGAAATGGTGGTTAGATGAGACTTTAAGGGCTATGGAGGATGCTTTAGAGTATGGGGTAGATCTGTTTGGTTATTTACATTGGTCTTTGTTAGATAATTTTGAATGGAGTGAGGGACATTGGCCTAAGTTTGGTTTGGTAGAAGTAGATAGGGATACTTGCGAGAGAAGAGTAAGGGAGAGTGGTTATTATTACAGGGATTTAGTGAAGGAAAAGAGGGAGGATAAATAACTTGTCAGCATGTTTGTTTTGTGTGTAATAATTGTATATTAAATTACACAAGTCATATACAAATGGGTAAAAGTGCAAATTACAAAAAAAGAGTTACAAGGCAAATAACTTTTCCTAAGAGGTTGATGGATTCTGTAGAGGCTAGGGCTAAAACCTTTGGCTATACTTTCCCTCAATATGTTAGATATGTATTAACAAAAGATGTAGACAGAAAAGATTTTTATCTTGGACCAACAGAGTATATTGATGATGAAGAATTAGCAGAGTCCATTAGAGAGGGTCTTAAGGAGTATGAGGAAGGGAAAACTGTAACTCTAAGAAGTAAAAGGGAGATCCGTGATTACTTCAATTCCATAATGAATGAATAGAGCTAATTTCGTGCTACATTATACAAGCGAGTATGAAAGAGATTTTAAGAAGATTGTAAGGAAAGATAAACTGTTGGCCTCAAAGGTCCTAGATGTTTCTGAAAAGTTGATTGTCAACCCTTTTTCAATTGGTTTAAGAACTCATATAGTCAGAATTTCTTCATTAGGAAGGGTATATAGTTCTAGAGTTAATGGGGATATTAGAATCTTTTGGACCCTTGAAGAAGAGGATATTATACTATTGCACAGGATAGGGGGTTATCAGGAGGTTCAAATGTATACAAATAAATGGTATAATACTCATGTTCTTTATCAATATGGGGACGTAAGGCATTCGACAGAAGATTGCGTTTAGTTATCACAAACCGTTTGTTGATTCGTTATTTCAACACACAACTTAAGTGTAGAAAATAAGATTGTCGCCTTTGCAAATGATTTTAGCGCTAAAGTAAGAGCTGCTTTTGCTGCTCCTGCTTACGCTTTTAACTTTGCATAAGGTCTAGTTAATTAATTTTGGCTAGTGTCTATTTTCCTTATCCCTGATTAGGGGATATAGATAGTCGATATCAGGGTACGGTTGGTTATTTGATCGATAGGGTAACTAACTTAGAAACATAATCGAGGGGATATTTCTTTTTGTTAACCTTTTTAGAAATATCTTACTATACAAGGTTAACTATGTTTGTACATGGTACTAAGCAAAACTTTTGGACATGGGTTCAATTCCCGTCGTCTCCACCATCACGCTAACTTATAGTGTGAAATTGATAAAATTCTATTCTGTGCGTATTGAGAAATATCCCAAATTTCTGCTACACTATCCTTAATGCTAAAGTACCCATCTAGTGCTGTAGAACAAACAAGAGAAAGCATATATTTTTCAAATAATCCCCTTGAGACAGTCCTTCTTCTAACATGTTTAATTAAAAACGGAATGAGAGAAGATAAGAAAAACACCCTTATTTCAGAGTATGTATCTCAATCATCCCTAACAGAGGATGAGATTGTAAACATTTATCAATTATTAGGTGTAGAGACGGTCTATGGTCTAAGGAGGAATCGCGACCAAGAAAGGTTGGGGGTAGAACCTAGTGGACAGTATAGACATGAGGAATACTTAATAGGGAGGGCTTTAGAAACAATTTTCGATATTAGGTTATATAGATCCAGTACGCCTGTATATGATTTTGTCTTTAGAACAGAGAACTGGGAATTAGTTGGACCAGTAGCCCCCTTTTATTTTGATTCGGAAAGTTTTTTATGTTCTTTGAATCATCATTTAGATAATAAAAGTGGTATGGATACTCTAATAATTTGTACAGCTACTTTACCCCAAGAAGGTCAAGGGGAAATAGTTAAGCTAATAGAGGAAGATGAGAGATGTTCTGGTATAGATGTCCTTCTATTAGACAATGAATTTCTTTGTTCAGAAAGTGTCTGTAATTTTAGGTTTTAGTTTTAAGTAAAACTGTTTACAACAAAACCCTTTACAAAGGCTCTACCCAAAAAGTATTGTTAACGTTTTCTTCTGTATTATGACAACTATTATCTAAGAATTTTATATTAACAACATTTGACTTAGACAAAAATTCAGGATTATCCCAACTACTATTATCTGTCCAAGCAAAAGAGAAAGAATACTCTCCTATTTCCTTTCTACCAAAGATATTCTCCTCTCCCGATATTCCAGCTTTTCTATTAGAGCCATCTTCATTGAAAAGATCTGGATATAAACTCTCTGTAACTCTTCCTCCTCCCCAATATTCTACCTCTCTACTTTGTCCAGGTTGTATATCTTCAAAGTAAAGAAAACCTAAATTGGAAAGCAAACCCATTTCAGTGTAATCATCCAGTTCTTCTTTTACCTGTGCATAATCCTCTCTCTCCGAGTTAGCAATGGTGTAAGTGTCACCTATGAAATGGTAAATACCATATCTATAATCTTTGTCGTATAGATCAGAGTGAGATATTGCTATCTTTCCTGTGTTTGTAAGTCTAAGTTTAAATTTAAGAGTCTCACATGCGTGTGCGATATTCTCAGGGTATTCTAATATCTCAATTTCTAACATAGGAATTTTAGAAGCAAGGAAATCTTTTGCAAACTCTTCTTCTATCTTCGTTATTTTTTCTGCTATAAGAGACGTGTAATTAGTGTCCCACTTTCCCTCAGCTACAACATAACCACCATCTGAAATTTTAGTCATATCAACTAAGTTTTCTTGGTTTAAAGGATTTACAAAGTAAACTATGATTTGAGAATCTTTTCCTTCAGGATCTTTCAGAATAAAGGAGGAGGTACTCATATCTGAAACAATTCCAAAAACAGTTAAGGATTTTTCATTTTCAAAATCCCAAACATAGGAGAAGGAGTCCATTTCATTTAGATCGTAGTTTCCAACCTTAGAGGATATTGAGGTGTCAGTTTTGAAAAGTCCAAACCCTTTTGTAAAAATTAGAATAAGAAGAGGTAAAAGAACTAACAGAATTGCTAGAAGTAGAATTATTATCTTTTTATTCTTTCCCCAAAGCTCTTTTATTTTTTCCATAATTAAAATTTTTAAATTATTATGTTAACAATTTTAATCTAAACTAAGGTAGAAGGCAACGGAAAATCTTTCTATGAGGTCCGCTACATTCCATTAGCAAATGCGACAACTTGGTAAACTAGTGTTGTACTAGTAAGCTAAGTTTAAACATCTGTATAATCACACAGTTCCTCAAGTCGCATGAAAAACTCAAATACAGTAGAATCTGCTTGGTATTTGTACAAGTCCGCAGTATCTCCCTGTGATATCGCTAAACAATTACAAATACATAAAGCCACTGCATACAGATGGGTTAAGGATTTCAAATACCTTGATCTTGAAAGAACTCTACAAAAAAGAATATGAACAAACAATTTCAATCTCTAAAATATATCAAGTGCTA
>CAYGKF010000046.1:0-5939 GCA_964350615.1 uncultured Candidatus Saccharibacteria bacterium | reverse complement strand
GCAAGATTGTCTTTAGTTAGAAAAATTAAGGAATTGGGTAATAAAAAAGGTCAATTAATACCAGGATACGTAGAAAGGTTTAAAGAAGAACTTAAGAATAATCTAAATATGTCTGAGGTTTTGGCATTAATAAACGAATTACTTAAGTCAGATTACCATAAAGAAGATATGTTAGCTACAGTTTTAGATTTTGATAAGGTTTTAGGTTTAGATTTAGAGAAAATAGTACAAAAAGAGAATGAACAAGCTACTGTCAAAGATTCTAAGGTAGATGATCTACTAGAAAAAAGGATAGAAGCAAAAGAACAAAGGGATTACAAAAGAGCTGATGAAATAAGAAATGAGATAGAGGAATTAGGGTACAAGGTCTTAGATACACCCGAAGGTCAAAAATTAGAGAAGATATAAACGAAGGTATAAAACATGTCACAAAAAACAATCTCACTAAAACTAACAAATAAGCAAGCAGATATTCTCAAAGACATTCTTGTTAAAGAAGATTGGTATGAGGAAGCTATGAATAATGAATATGTAGCTCTTAGAATGAAGAATAGCAAAGGTTCGGTATGTACGCTCTACACAAGTATGAAAGTAGTTTTTCAAGGGAATGAAGATTTTAAAAACATTCTTAAACAACTTGAAAGAAGTGTAGGAGAAGCAGGAGGAGGTATTGGGGAGGGTGTAGATTCACACACCAAGCAAACTAATATTACACCCCATATAGGGGTGGACGAAGTAGGTAAGGGTGACTATTTCGGTCCTTTGGTAGTAGTTGCTTGTTTTGTTAATAAAGAATTTCTTGAAAAAATAGCAGGATTAGGAATAGGTGACTCTAAAAAGATTTCAGATGGCAGAATTAGAAGTATTTATAATGAGATTAAAGATTACGAATATTACTATGTGTCAGTTGTAAAGCCTGAGGAATACAATAGAGAGATTAAGAAACTTAAGAATGTAGCAATACTATTAGCTAAACAACACTCTAAGGTTATTGAGATGGGCTTACAAGACCTAAAGGATAAGGACATAGAATGCAAAGAGGTTGTTATAGATCAATTCTCTTCTAAGAAGAGTAGGGTAGTAGACGAATTGGGACCTTTAGGGAAAGGTATTAAGTTTGTACAATTTCATAAGGGAGAATCAGATATTGCAGTAGCTTGTGCTTCTGTAATAGCTAGGGCAATATTTTTAGAAGAATTAGATAAAATGAACGATGAATACTATTTTACATTTCCAAAGGGAGCATCAAATGTAATAACTGCTACTCGAGAATTTGTTAAAAAGAATGGAGTAAAGGAATTAGAAAAGGTTGCTAAAATAAGTTTTAAGACAACAAAAAAGGTTATACAGAATTCTTTTTAGACTTCTGTTCATTACTTTTTCTCTTATCTTTTTTAGAAAACATTGCTTTTAATAGAAATATTAGAGAGAAAATTATCACACCTCCGATTATTAGGGGAATATAGTTGGGTTCAAGAATAATTTCTTTAACCAGAAGGTTCTCATCAATTCCATTGTAAAATCTTCCTATTATTATTCTATTAGAATAAAGATCTGAGAAGTGAAATCGATTAATTTCAAACTCTTCTTCTAGAAGCCCCCCAGGGTATAATTTTTTCTGTTCCCAATTGATTTTCTTGTAGATAGGGGGATAATTTCCTTGTTCACTATATATCTGTATCTCTCCCATAGGATTTAGTACGTAGTTTGTGACATTTTGGTATGTGTATTTGATTACCGTAGGCCTAATGAAAGGGATACCTTTTTCTATGATTTGTATGTCTATTTTTGCAAATTCACTTGTAATTCCGTATACGTCAGCCTCAGAATCGGCAATATGTAACACTACCAGGTGAGCAAGGCTATCTGTTGCTCCTAAGGGGTTTGTTTCAGTTAAGAATGTATCTTCAAACTGTTTTTCTAATACTAGTAAGTTAAAATATGTACCGGGTTTCATATTGCTGATAGGCACAATTTCATACTCTAATTCTACTGTTTCTTTTGGTTTAACTGTAAATATTTCCTTGTCTGCTCTAGTAAAAATAAATCCATCATCATCTGTTAATTCTAGGGTTTGAGGGTCATAGGAGTATATCACTGGAGTAACGAGCATGTCCTTTAGGGAGTTATTTGTAAAAAAAACAATCTCTTTAGTTCTTTCTTGATTGGTAATTAATAGCTCCTTAGTGTGTGGATAGAGGGTATTTGCTTCTGTTTTCGATAATGGAGAAAACAGAGATAACGAGAGTATTAGAGACGACAATAATAATGTTGTAAGAGTGAATTTTTTAAGTTCCATTTGTAAATTACTTAGGTAATTCTTGAGGTTGATTATTTTTTTTCTTCCTCATTCTTAATATTACCATAGTTGTTATGATAAAGAGTAGAAGTAATACAATGTACTTCCAAGGGAGTATCCAGAAAGAGGTTGTTGCTGTTATTGGAGCAAATCCTGGTTGGAATGTTCTATACATAAGGATTAAATTAGCGTCTATGGGTCCCATAATTAATTTGTTCTCAGCGCTTAAGAAAGAACCGTAGTCCCATACGGTTTCATAATCTGCGGAGTTGTCTCTTAATATACTTTGTCCATTTTCATTAAAGAAGATTTTTCCTACTTCCTGATTAAATATGTTTGTTAATATAATTTCTCCTACGGGGGTTATATGTGTATCTCCAAGGTTATTTAATGTTGTCTCAAACCTAATAGTAGGGGTTTCATAAAAATTTCTGTCTGTTGTAAATTTCAGTAACTCAGCATTTTCTGTAAATTCGTCTCCAACTCTTACGAGTATGGGAGTTCCTGAAGAAAGGGCCGTAAAAGCGGCTGTACCTCTTAGGCTTTCATCTAGTTCTTCTGATATGAATGATATTATTACGGTATATTCTCCTTTAGTAGCATTTTCAGGTACATTAAGTTCGTAAAAGATTTTCTCATTTCTATTAGGAATGAGATTAACCCTTTCTCTACTGACAGTTACCCAAGAGGCAGCAGAGTAAAGAGCTCTGTTTTCCTCTTCTTCTGTTAACATTATGGCGGTACCAGGTTGGTTTCCTATCTGTCTAAAACCTCTAATATATATGTTGTAGGTAGCTGGTTCTTCTGACAAATTCCATACCACTATCTCACCTTCATGCTTTTCTCCAGGTTGAAGTTGTAATTTCTCAGAGGCCGGGGCAGTACCTAAGTTTAATGTTGTTTGAGCAAAAACACATCTCTTAAAAGAAAAAAGAAAGACAATTGCTAGAATTGTTACTAGAAGGGTTATTTTTTTGTAAGACCTTGGGGCAAAATATGAGTTTTGATTTTTCATAATTAGTAATAACCACCACAAACATATGTGACGTATTCGGTGTAGGTACCAGATATAGATGCAGAATCGGCTCTAGCACCATAGTTAATACTCGCACTATGTGCAGGAGATGTCTCAGTAGCTTTATACATAAGTAATTTTGCACCAGAGGCATTTGCTACAATACCACCAAAAATACCAGGGGTTCCTACTACAAAATCTGTAGCTACAGTAGCTCCAGAAGGAGGGGTCACTGTAAGACCAAATCCTTTCGTGTCGGCACCTGTGAGGTCAACAGTAGTTGCTCCTGATGGAAGCAAGTTAGTGGCACCAGAACTATTGTAAAGACCTGCGTTTGATCCATCACCTTTTCCATATACTGCCCAGTAGTAGCCACTATTTGTAGAACTAGTAGAGAGCTGATTACTTGTTGTCACTGTTGCTAAAGCACCTCCCGGGTAAAGAGTTCCAATATCTGAGGATGTAGGGTTGATAGTACATGTAATAGTAGGAGCAGCTGCTACAGTTGCTGTTACGGTGACAGTATCTGTAGTAATTAGGTAAACACTAAAAGCTTTACTGTCAAGATTGGTGGCATCTGAAAGCTGTACAGTTACGGTTCTAGATCCTGAGGTAGAAGATGTTCCGAGGACACCTGTGCCATTAGATAGTTTTACTCCATAGGTATTCGTATTCACAAGATCTCCAACCTGAGTTATAGTAATTGTATCTACTGTAGTTGTTCCATTACCTTGTGAACAGCTAGCAGTAAGTGTTTGCAAGGCTTTTGTTGGTAATGCTGCGGTAATATCATGTCCCCCAGTTACATCTGGAGGAGCAGTTGCTACTCCTGCAACTGTTAAAGCCCCGGCTGTTCTACACCATTGAGCATTGTCTCCCATAGGAAATAGGATCTCAAGTTCTATAGTATCCGCTTCATAAAAAGCTTGACTTGGGGTGATGGCCAAAATCATTTCAACTTGGTTTCCGGTAGCACCGTCTAGACTAGCTTGAATTCTACTTAAGTAAAGATAAGTATTTCCAAGTGTACCTGCTTGAGATTTAAAACCAGGAAATAGAATTACAAAGAAAAATGCCGTCATCAAGAGTGTTATTACTATAGAAACAGGTTTAAGATTTTTCTTCATTAAAATAAGGCAGATATTTTTAATTAATACTTAATACTAATAAAAAGATAGCTAATTAAATTAGATATGTCAAGAGATATTAAGGAGACATTAAGGAAATTGTTCATATTATTTAAATATAAAAACATTTTAATATCTAGGGACTAATACAAAGTTAATTAATTCAGAATAATCTGTAGCTGAGGATCTTGCAGAGTCAGCTCTGGCCTTTAAATAAATACCCATTCTTCCAGTATTTATTGGACCATCACCATCATAAATCTTTTTTGCTTCTGTAGAGACCTCTCCTACGATATTTCCAGAACCAGCATAATTAGAAGTAGCAGTTATTTTTCCTAAGTATCCGGAAGCTTCATAGTCTATATAGTAACTTTGAAGACCAAAGCCTTCTGCCCCAGAAGCATCTAGGTCTAAATTAGTTGAAGTTATTGTTTCGGTAGTGGTTGTACTATACAGTCCTCCGTTTTCTCCAGATTGAATTACTGCCATTCCCCCAGAAGAGCTACTATCTACATCTAGCCATATTAAACTAGTGGCTGTAACAGCAGAAGCTCCTGGGATTAGAGTCTCATTCCCAGAAAAAGAAACGGTGTAAGGTGGGGAGGTTTCTGCGGTGTATCCAGAACTAGTAGCTATGTCAATGTCAAAGAAGATATATGCTGTTGAAGTGGTAGCGTTTGCAACTATACTGTTGTCAGATTGTGTAAAATCTCCATGTAATGCAGATATTCTAATGTAATATGTTGTTCCTGAGTCTAATCCTTTAATATTAAAATCTTCTGTTTCCCAGTAGCTTTCTGTTCTAAAATCGTTAATGTCACAATTGGTAAGGGTTTTAGGGTAAAAGGTTGAACCATCTACACACCTAGTGTCAGATACAAAATTATCTTCTGATAGCTGTACCATATATAGAGTGTCGGAGGGGTTAGTATAAGGCTCTATCTCAAATCTGGCCTTATCATAACAACCATTCCCTCCACATATTGCAACCATCCCTCCAGTCAGCAATTCAGAGGGACCTGAAGTACAAGCAGTAGTCCCATCTGTATCGGTCTCAAAACACTGTACAGTGGGTTGTGCAGCAACAAAAGCTACAGAAGGGTCTTGGTTCATTCTGTAATTGGTAGAGTAGTTTCTAGGGTCTGCTGTTATTCTTCCTATTTCAGAGAGTAAACTGTAATTAGCAGATTCTAATACACCTCCTCCTCCAGAGGTTGTAACTCCTACCATTTTAAAATTAGTAGAGTCTAATTCTTCGTAAGCTAAGAGAGTGGTGGACAGGAAGGGTGTTACTATTAGTAGCAATACAGTAATTAAAGGTATGCTTGTTTTTAAAATATTGGCAGATTTCATATGTTAATGATATTTCAGTTATATTAATTAGTCAAATTTTGATATAATTCTAAAGCTTTTTAATTAATTGTTAATAATATTTAATTATTACTTTTGGAGAGGTGCCAGAGTGGTCGAATGGGACGGTCTTGAAAACCGTTGTATG
>CAYGKF010000045.1:0-6023 GCA_964350615.1 uncultured Candidatus Saccharibacteria bacterium | reverse complement strand
CACCATTTTCTATTATCTGCAAATCCACAACATGTATCCCAACTTATTCACACCTCGTAATGTCTCATGACATATTCGCAGTCATAATTTAAACTAAAGTCATGAGACATTACGGTAGTTATTGCAACATTCATACTCCTGAAAAAAGAATTGAACTATAGTACTAGAAAAAGACTCTACCCCCAAAGATGTTAGGTTTTAAAAAACCAATCAGGAGGGACTTTCTGTAGAAACATAGGAATACCAAGATACATAATAGAAACTATCACCAAGAAGAGTAAACCATATCTTAAATATTTATTAGATATTAAGGAGTAATATTTAACTAGTAGGACATAATATATTGGTATAATGGGGAAAACATACCTTCCTTGTAGCGCCAAATGTATTCCCCTATTAAGAAATATCTTGTAATTTACAAAGATAGAAAGAACTAGAATATAAAAAATCATTACTATTATTAGCTTCATATCTAATTCTTCTTCCTTCTTCCACTTTCTAATAAACAGAACAGAGAAAATGAGACCACATAAGACAGGTATTGAATAAAAATAACTAGGAAAAAACATATTTATATGTCCCAGTATCCCATATACACTTCTAGCAGTTATAAATATCCACTGGGGGAAATACTCCAATACAGAAATTTCTGTCTTAATAATACCTTTAAGGCCCTCGACCGTAGTAAAGTCTAGGTCCCTCCCAGCTCCATAATCTCTGCTGAAGTTCGCACTATTCATACACTGTTCAACTGTCATTACCTGATCACAACTAGGCGTAATTCTTCCATACTTTAGATAGTTACCTCCATACAGGACAACTATAGGAACAAAAGTTAGGATTGCCAGTAGAAACAGGAATAAAGATTTCTTCTCCCAATCTAATCTTACCTTTTTCCTTACAACTTCAGAAATTATTATAAGGAATTGAATTAAGAAAAGAGGCAATATTGTAAACTTTGTCAGAGCTCCTAAGGAAGCAAAAATCAGCCAAAAAAAGAGATATCTGACATTTCTATAATTCTTTAAAAATTTTACAAACATAAGAACTGATAAGACTGCAAACAAGTTCACTAAATTGTCGTAATTAACCATTCCTGACAGGAAAGCAAACATAAGTGTATTCGCTAACAATATCGTTGGTATAATCTGAAAGTATCTTTTCTTAATAACCTCCTTAGATAATAAAAAGGTAAAAAACAAAGTTAAAACTGAAAAAACAATATTGACCGAACGCAACAGGACCAATTCATCAACCTCCAGAAAATTCAAATTTAGAATCCTTCCGTTAATCCAGTAGTACATAAAAGCCCCTCGAGTTATATCTCCAAACTGGTGTGTCTCCGGAGAGTTGTCGGGAATTCCGAGGGTTTCTGAATATGCTACCGAAACTTCAAAATGGTGTACTTCATCAGGAGATATTCCAAGTCTTATATTTGATGCAACATAAAAACTGAAACCTATGAAAACTAGAATCTGTAAAATCAAAAGTGCAAAATTATAATCAAACCTCTCTCTGAGAAAACTTTTCATCCCTATTCAGTAATACTTTAAATATTAAAAAAAGCCCTGACAAGAAAAATAAGCTTATCAACATCACCCCCCTATCCAACAATGCTAACTGCATTACCTGTTCATTAGTTATACCTAGTATATCAGATGTTATTACAAATATACCCTCTCTTATACCTAAAGAACCAGGTGTTAGACTTACTAACAAAGATACGCCCGATAAACAAGTATACAGTATCACACTTACAAAATTGGTGTCTATCCCCAATGCTTTAAATTCCACATAAAACAAAAGTGTAGAAAATGTAAATCCTGCAAATGTTATTAATATTAAAGAAAATAAGAGTCTCTTGTCATCCTCTATTATATTCCAACCATTAAGAATATTCTTAATAATATTTACAACCCTATTAATAAATTTATACCTACTTTCTTTTATTCTTTCAACCGGAAATTTAACTACACTAAGAACTATCATAGAAACAAATAACAAACCAAAGAATACATAGAGTGGTATAGATATAACTCCCAATTTAGATTGAATAACAAATAAAGCTAATAATGCTAAAAAGGAATTTACCAGGAACACAATAATATAATTACCATATAAGAAGGATATAAAATGAGAGAATGGAAACTTAAACTTTTTCTTAAGATATACTGACTTATATACTAGCCCTCCTCTCATAGGTAGAAAATAATTACCTAGAGATGAAATAACTGATAGATAAAAAGCCTCAAATACTGACATTTTCTTTTTAAAAGATTTAAGAATAACTTTAATAAAAATACCGTTTAAAAAGAAAATTACACTGTATAGAATGGCTATAACAATTAAATATTTAATAGGAGTAGATAATACAAAGAGAAAATCTCCTTTATTATTAATGAAATAATATATAAAGAAGATAAGGATTACTATTGTTATTAGTGTTTTAGTGTATTTCCAGAGATCTTTCATAGATTTTTTTTAATAATCGATTTCTTTTTTGTATTGAGAACTTACCATTTCTACTAAAAAAATATATTTCTGGTGATTTAGCAGCAGATTTTTTAATTTTCTTAGATTCCTTTATCTTCAAAATACTCTCATAAACAGAAGTTACAAGAGCAAAATCCATTTTTTCAAAACTTTTCATAGTACTCAGCGAAAGATATGGATCCTCCTTAATAAAATCATCTTGCAAATCAATTAAAACAGCATTTTTATCTCTCTCTACTATCTCTGGTATTGCAAAAATATTTGTTGCAACTATAGGAGTTCCAGTTATCAGGGCATCTAGAAAAACCATCCCGAAAGCGTCATAAAAAGTTGGCATTACAAACAAATCTGCTGGTGCAAAAAATTTAGTAAGTATTTCTTCCCGAGAAAATTTTGGTGGAAAGAAAAATATATTTTCATTTAAGTACCTGTTTTTTAAATTTTCATCAATATCAGAAATCACATAGAGTTTATACTTGTTAGCAGGTAATCTGACAAAAGCTTCAAGAAGAATATGTAAACCTTTTCTGTATACATGGTTCCCAACAAAAAGAATATTGTAACTTCCAGTACTCTTAATAACAGATCTGTCTTCTTTAATTTTTCTGTTTCTGATACTTAATGAAGGATAGATTATCGTTACTTTATCATTTACTTTATTAAAAATTTCTTCTCCAACCTTTTCCCTAAAAGTCTCCAAGGCCGCTTTACTCATAGGAAGGATGCCTACGCAATTTTTACTCATTAAAAATTTTTGAATGTACTCTTTACTAAGACTCCATGTGTCGAGAAAATCTGTTAAACCAGCTATGTGTTCAAAATCAATTACATATGGAATATTAGGAATCTTCTCTGGGACAAATTGTATAAAATGTATTAATTCACAATCAGTACTCTCTTTAAATTTAAAAACTTTTCTGATAATTTTGTTGACCAATGGCATCAGTATAGGAAAACCCTTAATTCTTCTATATAATTTGTAATATCTTGCTACTTTATTATTCAGTTTGGGAACAGAGTACTCTATCCCCTCAGGAGGAAAATCGTACATTGACTGGTGTATTGAATGCAACTTCTTATAATTTCTGTAAACAAATTTAACCTTCATCTTTTAATTCTTCTGCTAAAACTAAAGTCCAAGGAAGAGGAGACTCAACAGCAATAATTCTAAAGCTGTTTCTTTCCAAAAATTTTTTAAATCTTTTTCTACTCCAATTTTGTAAGTGTCCCGGAGTATTCCCAAGATTTTTTAAATACTTCCCTCTTAACATATTTAGTATTCTCCAAACTGGTTCTCTTGGTACTCCAAAAATGAAATAATTTGATCCAACCCTTCTAATCTCTGCCAACGCTTTCTCTGGTTCTTCTAAATGTTCTAAAACTTCCAATATAAAAATTAATGACATACTATTGTCTTGCCTATCTAAAGAATATATGTCTTCTAAAGAAACTTTTGCTCTTTTACCAAGTTTATTTCTTGCGTCTTTAACATTCTCCTCTTCATAATCAGAAATAAAAAATGTAGTACTTTTACCTAACATATTTGATATTCTTTCAGAGGAAAAACCTGGACCACATCCAACTTCTAAAACATTCCCGTTATCAATTACTTCTCGTGGAATTCTTGACAGCAATTTATTTACTGATAAAAAGTACTTACTTACTAACATCTCTCCTAACTTTCCCGAATTCGTGTATTTGTCACTGTATTCTTTCATTGTTTATTTCAACAAATTTATATATTCTCTTACTCATACTTCCCCTTCTTCAATTCATATATTATCCTCTCCTGATTTATCCTTACTCTATTAAACATATCTGCTAATAATCCCACTATTACTAATAATAGACCAAATATAATAAAACCTAAACCAATAAAACCGAAAGCTTTATATGGTGTAAACTTACCTGTTAAAAAATAATGTGTAAACATAAATATTTCAAATACCAACCCTATTAACATATTTACCAATCCCATACCTCCAAAAAACAACATAGGTTTGTAATCTCTTAATGTTTTTAAAATTATCTTTGATGTTCTAAAAGTATAATTAATAATACTACCTGCTACTCTAGATTTTCTGTTTTTAAAATATTTAATATCTACTGGAAATTCTACTACCCTTAAACCCTTATATACCATATCTAAGATAGTTTCTTGAGTATATGTAAAAGCACCAAATAAATTTAATCTAAGTAAAGCTTCTTTGTTATATGCTCTATAACCACAAGACACATCCTTAAACTTCTGTCCACTTATTAAAGATATTAATCTAGACATCTGTTTATTACCCCAATATTTACTCTTAGGCATATTCTCTGGCATACCCTTACTAAATCTATTACCTGTTACCATATCTGCATTATCTTTTAATATTGGTTGTATTATTTCTGGTATTTGTTTACTATTAAATTGTCTATCTGCATCTATACTAACTAGTATGTCTATTTTATTATCTAATGCATAATTAACAGCACTTTGAAAAGCTTTACCTACTCCTTTGTTAATGTTATGACTTACTACATCTGCACCACTTTCTTTTGCTATTTTAGCGGTATTATCTGTACTACCATCATCTACAACTAAGATATTAATATTATCTATACCATTAATACTCTTAGGTAGATCTTTAATTACATCTCCTATACCTTCTTCTTCATTTAGGGCAGGCATATAAATTATTAATTTCATATTCTCTTCTTTTTATATTATTTACCTATTCCTCTATATATTATATCTGATTTCGCAATCTTTTCTTTGTTTAACCTGTTCATACCATCTACAACCACTTTAATATTCTTCCTCTTACTAATTTCCTTAGTTAAATCCCCAAACCTGTCATGATATGTACCAAGTATTACTGCCTCACAGTCCTCTAAGCCTTCTTCAAGGGTTTTTACGTTAGACATATCTAAAACAAAAGGGTCATAAACTAAAACATCTGCTCCTTTACTCTTAAGAATATCTAAAATCTCTAAACAAGGACTCTCTCTTAAATCAGCAATATTAGATTTATAACTTAAACCAAGCAACAAAACCTTAGTACCTTTAATAGGTCTCTTAACCTCATTCAAAGCATCCTGTAACCTCTCTACGGTATACTCTGGCATACTATTATTTACCTCTCTAGCCATCTTTAAGAACTGATGATTAAAACCTGACTCAGCTGCTCTCTTTATTAAGTAGTAAGGATCTACTGCTATACAGTGACCACCTACACCCCTACCTGGCCAATGTACCATAAAAGAGAAAGGTTTGTTAGATGCACCCTTAAGAGTCTCTATTAAATCTATACCCATTGCATCAAAAGACTTAGCTAATTCATTTACATATGCAATATTAATATCTCTAAATGCATTCTCTACTATCTTAGTAGCTTCTGCTATTTTAAGACTAGATACTTCATTTACTTGTGCTTCTAAAAATGATCGGTAGAAGTCTGCTACTTCTTTCGTTTTTTCTGGTATTAAAGTACCTAAATTCCTAGGTATATTATATACATTCCATTTAGGATCACCTGGATTAATTC
>CAYGKF010000044.1:0-6365 GCA_964350615.1 uncultured Candidatus Saccharibacteria bacterium | reverse complement strand
GTATTAATAACTATTGGAAATGTTAATTAAGCCTTTATTTTACTACCATTTGTTGATAAAATTGCTTCTGTTAAGTACCTGTAGCTCAATTGGATAGAGCAACTGCCTTCTAAGCAGTAGGTTGTCGGTTCGATTCCGGCCAGGTACGTTCCGCTAACTTATAGTAAACTAACTTTAAGGTCGTTGTTTTTCTCTAAGCAAGAAGGACTATATGTGTTTTCGATGTGAAATTTAATATACTATCGGGTCCTTAAATAATTATAATCTAGTTAATTAACTCAATATTTGCTAGAATAATGCGTCTGGAGAGATGCCTGAGTGGTCGAAAGGACACGCTTGGAGAGCGTGCGTCCCGCTATATGCGTTTCAGTTAACCATATTGGAAAATATATAGCGGGACCGTGGGTTCGAATCCCACTCTCTCCGTTTTTCAAACCTAATTATATTCCCCCTCCCTCTAATATATGCTACGATTCATTAACAACTTATTATTCAAAATTGTATGTTAAATATTGCAATAGTAGTAATCGCCCTAATAGTTTTAATAAATCCTCAGAGATCTTCATAGACCAATCAACTGCTTTAGCAAAGAAATTTAAGGTTAGTAGCTTTTTAATAGGCTTTACCCTAATAGCCCTAGGAACTTCTATTCCTGAATTAGTAACCTCCCTTACCTCCATAAGAAAAGGAAACCTCCAATTAAGTCTAGGAAACATACTCGGTTCTAGCCTCTTTGACATCTTTTTTGTCTCTGGAATAACCTCCTTTTTTAGTGTTTTAAACTTTAAAGGCTTTCTAATAGAATATGTCTTTTTAATTTTTGCAACAGGAATACTCCTTCTCTTTGCAATATTAGGGAAGAAATACTTCATGAGTAAGAAAGAAGGTATTGGGCTAATCCTTGTCTACATCCTTTTCATAATTATCCAGGGAATCTAAATCCAAAACCAATAGAAGATACAAAAACATAAAAATAGCTAAACCCTGGGGAAGAGAGAAGAGGTAATGATCCCAAAAACCAATTATTAAAATACTTAGCAATACTGCTACCTTAAAATAAGTAACCTTTTTTACGTTCTCTAAAAAGGTTCTTACTAAAATGTAGAAAAAACCTAAAAAGCCAAAAATCCCTAATTCTGCAAAAGTCAAAACAAAGATATTATGAACTGGTTGCAAAAGGAGAATACCCCTGGAGGTTCTTGGAGAATAATCTCCCATTGCCCTTACAAAATTCCCCACTCCCGTTCCTAAGAGAAAATTTTCTTTAATAACCTCCATGGAAGCTTTAAATAAAGCAACCCTTTCTGTCCAACTACTGTCCCCTCCCTCAAGTAGATTCCCAAATCTCTCCAGAAAGAGAAGGGGAGTTATTGAAAACATTTCACTTCTTGCCTTGTAAACACCTCTTACAAGAAGAATTATTAGGATTAACAACCCTAATAGTAAAGCACTTCTAGAGAATGTAAGCAGTAGAAAACAAAAAGAAAGAATGATTAAAGAGATTCCCAATCCTGAAAACTTTCTCGAACACGCTATCCCTATTAAAATTGCCAATATTAGAAACCCTGCAAAGACATTGGGATGTGAAAAAGTTCCATATGCTCTTAAGAAAGCCCTCCCACCTAAAGTAATAAAGCTTGAACCTTGCATACCACTTACAACCTGAGATTCTCCTAAAAATTTTAAACCCAAAGAAGCTCCTCGAAGGACTTGCGTTAACCCAATGACTCCCTGTACAAGAACATTTAAGAAGAAAATAAAGGATGCTGGGAAAAGAAGTTTTCTAAGATTTTTTTCTTTGTAGTAAATAACTGAGCTAATAATTGCTAAAAGGTAAAAGAAGATCCGAAAAGAATTAAAAGTATTTAACAGATTACTCAAGAAGATGTTTTGAATTATTAAATAAAGTAGGAATATAAAAAGAGCATTTTTAATATTTTTAAATATCTCCCAATAGAAAGATAAACCCTTTTGTATTAATAAAGATAAAAGAAATAGAATAATGCTAATATCAATAATCGAAATTGTAGGGACAAGATAATTAACATAGATACCATTAACAAAGGGAGGGGGAAATAGAATTTGTGTATTAAAAATTTCAACGGTCAAGGGGAGTTGCATTGTCACATTAAAAGGAAGAACAATTAATATATACAGAAGGGAAGATAATACTAAATCCTTTGTATACAGAAATATACTCAACCAAATAAATAGGGTAAGGAATATAAAAATTGTTCTCTCTACAGATTCCTTAATTAAAAACGAAAGAAAAATGGTTGCTAAAAGAACAATTACAAGAACAAAAAGGTTCTTTTTATTAACAAATTTTTTCATTAAGTAATTTTAGCACTTACTCTTACTACTTCACAGGCCTAATAACAACATACCTATCCCTTCCTTCTCCCTCACTCTCTGTTTCGATATCATCAAACTGAGAAAGTGCCACATGCACAGCCCTTCTGTCCGAAGACTTCATAGGAGGAAGCTCTATGGCCTCTCCTAATATTCTTACATCATCTGCTTTCTGTAAAGCTAAGTCCTCCAGTTTAGTATTTCTCTCCTCCCTGTAACCACCTACATCTACAAGAACTCTGTAAGTAGGATCCTGTCCTGTCATTTTCCCTGTCATTAATTGCAAAACATACTGAAGAGAGTCCAAATGCCTTCCATGGGCCCCTATCATATACCCCAAATCCTCTCCTTCAAAATACACCTTAATGTACTTAACCTCCTCTTCCCCTTCTTCTAACTCCAACCTTCTTTCACAATCAACGTCCAACAGAGAACAAAGAGTCTTTAATTCTTTTTCAACCAACTTAATTAATTCTTTGTCTTTCATTTGACAACCTTTTAAAATTTAGTTACTTAGTCAGAAGAACCCTTTGGGATTTCCTTTCCCCCTTTAAACTTCATTTTTAAAGCCTTAAAACTTTTCCCTACTTTCTCCTTGTCCATCATCATATACTGAATTACCAACATAAAAGACTGCACTGCCCAATACAAACTCAAAGCCGAGGGGGCACTAATTGTAATGAATACTGTAGTTAATGGCAATATGTACATAAAAGATTTCGACATATTCTTTTGCATATCTTCAGGAGATAATTCTTTCTTCTTCTCCTTCTTTTGAGAAGACTCTTTTACAGGATGTTGCATACTTTGTGTAAATTTAGATGCAAAGTATTGAGAAACGCCAACTAAGAGACTAAGAAGCAAGTAGAAGAGAGAGGGGAGGGCAAACCTTCCTAACTCTCCAGATATTTCATTGTAGGATCTTGTTAAATCCCAAACTAAAAATTCTGTATTTATAGTCAAAGAAGCTCCATTATTTAACCAAGTTTCAATAAAAGGATAAATTCCATCTAAGGTTCCTTCCGTAACATTTCTAATTACCTGAATAAGCACAGACAATATTAATAACTGCGGAATGAAGGTTACCAAGCAACCTAAAGGATTGTAACCAACTTTTTTGTATAATTTTATCTGCTCTTGTGATAGTTTCTCTGGATTATTCTTATACTTCTTTTGAAGCTTATCTAATTCTGGCTTTAAAGAAGACATCTTCTTTGTCATCTCTGTTTGCCTTTTCATTAAAGGAATAAGTATTAAACGAAAAATTATAGCCATTGCAATAATTGCAAGACCAAGATTGTCAAAAAGAACATTGTAAAAGACAATCAAGAGATTTAGTACTGGGTGGTAAAAAATTGTATTCCAAATAGTTCCAATCATGTAAAGATATTCTTAATGTAATGCTAGCGAATATATCATAAAATTAACCTAAGGAACAGGATCATAACTTCCTGCTTTGCTCCATGGATGGCATTTTACAAATCTTTTTATGAAAATCCAACCCCCTTTAAAAACTCCATACTTCTCAATTGCGCCATACCCATACTCCGAACAAGTAGGAGTAAACTTACAGTATCTTGTATTAGGAAATATTTTCCCCAAAAGCCCATGGTCAAAAGAAAAGACTTTCTGGTATCCTTTAATTATTAATAAAAAGAATTTTCTAAACATTTTTAATTACAATTAAATAAAAACTTAAAACTCCTTTAATTCTTTAATACCTTGTCAAACTGGGCTAACACATCCTGCTTTAACAAAGATTTATCATTACAAAATTTAAAAGCAATATATTGGAAATCTAAACCTGTTTCTTCTAACCCTTTTTCATGAATACTTTCCATAACAACAACCCTTAAGAGCCTTGTCATCCTGTTCCTCAAAACAGCTCCTCCTATCTTTTTACTTACTACAAAACCAAACCTAGGATTATTCACATCATTTTTAGAATACACAAACATCCCATATTGACCACGGATTTTTTTTCCATTACGGAACCCCTTTTTGAAATTCTTTGGTGGTAAACGAAACTTTTTTGGAAGCATATTAACTATCTTATACTTTTTCCTTGTTTTTTTCTAAGTAACTTGTACTCTTCTGTTACTGTAAGATTTTTCCTCCCCTTAGCTCTCCTTCTTTTAAGGACTCTTTTGCCTCCAGGAGTCTTGGACTTAGCTCTAAATCCAAATTTCTTAAGTCTTTTTTTGTTTTTAGGTTGATATGTTCTTTTCATACAAGGGTATTATACAGATGACAGCCTCTTTTGCCAAGGGCTTTCTTTCTTCTTTCCTTTTATATCTAAAATTATTAGAGTCTTTTTACCAATCTAAAAAACTTTAAGTAGTACATCTTTTTTGACTCTTGTGGAAAACATATCCACATTTGCTCACAAATCATTATAATAGATAAAAGTCCCAATCGGCCAAGGACTGCCCCCATTTGAACTGTCTTTTTAATTATTACTGTCGCTTATGAAAAAAGTAGATTTTGAAAACCACTTACAACAAATAGAGAGCAATACTCTTCCTAAACAAAACGGAGATAACGATTTAGACCCCCAAGAGATATGGAGGGTTGCTAAAGAACATCTTAAACAAACAATTGGACAAAGAGAATTTGGTGGGCTATTTAGTAATGTATATATCGAAGATATTAACAATGGGGTAGTACAAATGTCGTGCGAAGCTTCCTACAAAAGAGAAAAGATATTAAAAGATTACAAATATGCTCTACAAGGAGCATTACTTAAAACATGTCAAAGGAACTTTCAGATAGAGGTAAACCTTAGACAAAGCAATGACACCTCTTCTAAACCTAAATATGAATACCATAATCCAGAAGGATCCAAAGAAGAGGTTTTAGATCTTTTTTCGGCAGCAGAAAAAGAAGAGAGTCTGTACAAAAATGCTCTAGAGGAATCTCATTTAAATCCTAAATATCTTTTTTCAAACTTTATTGTTGGTTCCAACAATAGGCTTGCAGAGGCAGTAGCACAAGCCGTTTTAGAGGACTTAGGAAGTGCATACAATCCTGTATTTTACTACGGAGAGACAGGTGTAGGTAAAACCCATCTTATGCAGGCAATAGGGAATGAGATATTAAAAAAAGATCCTAACAAAAAAGTAATATATATTTCCATAGAACAGTTCCTTAATGAAATGGTTGAGGCTATTCGAACAAAAAAGAACGAAGACTTTAGAAATAAATACAGAGCTGTAGACCTTTTAATAATAGACGACATACAATTCGTAGAAGCATATCCAAAAACACAAGAAGAACTTTTCCATACTTTTAATACTCTTTACCAAGCAAATAAACAAATAATATTAGCTTCTGACAAACCTCCAAAGGAAATTAAAAATATTACAGAAAGGCTTAGGTCTAGATTTGAAGGAGGCATGGTTGCAGATATACAGTCCCCAGATTACGAGACTAGAATGGCAATTTTAAGACAGTATCTCTCAGAAAAGAACTACACCATACCAGATGAATATATTGTATTAATTGCAAAAAATATAGAGAGTAATATTAGGGAACTAGAAGGAGCTTTAACAAAAGTTGTTTCTTTATTTAAATTAGGTGTTGAACCTACTCAAGAAGATGTTTCTAGAATTTTACAAATTGATTTAGATACTAAAAGAAAGAGAATAACTCCAAATAAAATAATTAAAACTGTAAGTGAAGTCTTTGATGTAAAACCAAGTGAGATAAAAGGAAAAAGAAGAACAGCTTATGTAGCTCAAAGTAGACAAATAGTTATGTATATTCTTAGAACGGAGTTGGAATTACCTCTAGAAAAAGTTGCTAGAGAAGTTAATAGAAAAGATCATACAACTGTAATACATGCTTGTGAAAAAATAGAAACTCTTATAGAAGAAAACTCTAGAATTGCTGAAAAGGTAGATAGTTGTCTAAAAATACTAAGAGGGTAGGGTTGTGGATAATCTTGTTTATAACTATAGAATATCTTTGGATAACTTCCCTACTTACCCACATCCAAAAAGCCTGTTAGTTGG
>CAYGKF010000043.1:0-6585 GCA_964350615.1 uncultured Candidatus Saccharibacteria bacterium | reverse complement strand
TCCTGTCTTCAGTTATCTTTGACTCCTTTGTCCCATATGTATCGTAACCTATTCAACTAATGTTTTTTTGCTTAAACAAATGTAAGAGCAAAACCTTTTTTGCCTGCTCTCCCTGTCCTTCCTATACGATGAATATAATCATCATAACACTGAGGCATATCATAATTAATAACATGAGATATGTTATCTACATCTAATCCTCTAGATGCTACATCTGTTGCTATTAAGACATCTACGTTACCTTGTTTAAATCTATTAATTATCTTTGTTCTTTGATTCTGTCTTTTATTACCATGTAACGACTCTACATATATTTTGTTATCTCCTAACTTCCTACAAAGAGTATCTGCACCTCTTCTAGTTGCAGTAAATACTAAAACTTTTTCTAATTCATCTTTTTGTAATAGCTTTTTTAAAACATCAAACTTGTTTTGATCTCTTTGTAATCTAACTACATCTTGGTCTACATTCTTTCCAGGACCCTGTATCTCTATTTCTATTCTCACTGGATTGTGGAGTAGGGTATTAGCTATTTCTTCAGATTTTCTATCTACCGTCGCAGAAAAAAACAGAGATTGTCTATCCTTACTTAATTTAGTAATGATAAATTTAATATCATGTATGAATCCCATATCCAACATTCTATCTACTTCGTCTAAAACAACATTGTTAATAGTAGATAGATTTACTAGATCTCTATTTGTTAAATCTTTAAGTCTTCCTGGTGTAGCTATAATAAATTGGGGATTTCTTTTTAATATGTTTATTTGTGTCCTCATACTATTACCTCCCATTATTAGTACACTTCCTATACCTGTGTTTTTAGATAGGGATTTGAATTCGTTTTGTATTTGCATTGCTAATTCTCTAGTAGGAACAACAATAAGAACTCTGTTGTTTCTATCTGTGACTACCTTATCTATAAGGGGAATTAAGAAAGCAGCTGTCTTTCCAGAACCTGTACTTGCAGTTGCTAATATATCTCTTCCTTTTATAATCTCGGGAATTGCTTTGTACTGTATCTTAGTAGGGTGACTGTATCCTTTTTCATAAGCATTGGCTTTAAGAACTTTAGTAATCTCAAATTGAGAATAATCGTAGTCATCTACAAACATATTAAAAGGTTTACTATCTACAGCCTTAGCAACAAGTTTGTCTATACTAATGGTATTTTTCTTAGCATTGTATCCTCTACCTCTATTTCTAGAATGAGAGTATCTTCTATTTTTATAGTTATGACGGTAACCGCCATTGTTATTGTGATTATTACTCACGGTTGTATTTGTTTATTTTATTTTCAGTTTCTTATAGATAACCGAAAATAAAATTTAAACCGTAAGGTACTTATCTCGTAAGATCTACATTAAACGAAGATGGAGTATAGCATGATACTGTATAGAAGTACATTAATAATATTTATTCACTAACTTCTTGAACTTTCCAGTATCTAGAGAAACCTCTACCTACACCTGTTTCTTTTAAGCTTGTATGAACAAGAATTAGGTCAGCAGCAACAATCATAATGGCGAATGTAAACATTATTATTAACACAATAATATTTTTCTTACTTAATTTCCTCATATAACCTTACTCTTGAACTACATATGTACTTAATCTTAAGACACCAGACTCATCTAAACTAGTACTAATCCTTCGACTATCTAAAGAAAGTTGCACATTGTAAAAAGTCTCTGTTTCTGGAGATTGGTATGTAAGCATCCAACCGTCTGAGATTAAGTTGTCTACATAAGTATTAAATCCCTCTCTGCTTGTATCCTCTACAGTAACAGCTACTTCTTCTTCAAATCTAGATAACTCTGGATCTACTATTGTCATTTCTGTAATAGTTCCATCTGTATACTCTGGAACAATCTCTGGAAAATGTGCAGACCAATTTAATTCATCTCCTGGTTGTATACCTATATTTTCTTCTTCTGTATTTCTAAAAGAAATAAAATAGAAGACTAGGCCACCTACAAGTACTAAGGCTATTAATATATATATTGCTTTTTTCATTAGATATATTTTTAAGATTAATTAATATACCAAAAGATTAGCATAATGGTTATGTTCGGTCAATTTCAAAAAACTTTTCATTCTTTTGTTTTTTAATTCTTAATGATGATGCTCTTTTTCATACTCCTCAGCCTCTACCTTATCCTTATGTACTGTCCCATCTGGATGATTAGCAGGTGAGTATATGGTATAAAGTTTAAGATCTACATCAGAAATATTAATTAGGTTATGCAATGCTCCTGCAGGAACTATTGCAACCATATCTTCCTTTAAAATATCCTCTTTACCATCTATAATGACTTTACATTCCCCTTGTTCTATTCTAAAGAACTGATCTACTGTCTCATGTACCTCTTGGCCAATATCTTCTCCTGGTTTTAGAGACATAACTACTAACTGCATGTGTTTCCCAGTAAAAAGCACTTCTCTAAAATTATTATTTTCTAAAGTCTTTTTCTCTATATCATCTATATATCCCATATTATTTACCTTTTTAATTTAATTATTCTATTTTAATTGTACACCATTAAATCTTGAAGTTAAAATATACAAATTAAAACCAATATGATGTAATATATATTACATAATATATGTAACTGCCAATATGTTTCTTTCTAACAAGACAATAAGTAAATACATACACGAAGGAAAAATCATAGTAAATGGTAAGCTTAATATTGAAACAAAAGGTATTTCAGTAAATCTAGGAGATGAATTACTAATTCCAAAGTCAAAGCAAACCTTTGATACTAACAAGCCCAAAGAATTAAAATACGACAAGCATGACCTTTCTAAAAAGCCCTACATATTAAAACCAAATGACTTTGTATTAGGTTCTACACAACAAAGCCTTAGAACAGACAAAGACATCATCACTATGTTAGATGGCAGATCTACATACGCTAGAGCTGGTATGACCATACACCTAACAGCAGTTGTTTTAGATGGAGCACCCTTTAGTCAAGAGAATTCCGTTTTAGAAATAAAGAACTTAGGTAATTTTGACATTGTATTACACCAAGGAGAAAGAATTGGTACATATCTTTTTGCAAAGTTAACAGAACCAATAGTAGGAAATAAAAAAAGTAAATACACAGACCAGGATGGTGTTACACCTCCTATAATTTAGATACTTTTTAAATAATAAGTTACTTAACTTAAGAATAATTAATATGGAAATAGAAACATTAAATAATCTACCAACATGGTTACCTATACTTTTAATCATTCTTTCAATATGGGAAGGTGTTTGGAAGGGTATAGCTTTATGGAAAGCTGCAAAAAATAATCAATTAACTTGGTTTGTATGTATATTCATATTTAATACCATAGGGATATTACCAATCATTTACTTGAAATTCTTTCAAAGAAAACAAATACCTTTAAGGTAGTATGGAAAAAGTAGTAGTAAACGACAAAATGCAAACCCATTATACTTACTACTTAACAGAGAGTATTGGTAAAAACTTTGACCCTGAATTTAAACCCACATTAACTCCAAAAGAAATGCTAGAACTTGGAGTCTTTGGAGGTAAGTATATGACAGACTGTAAAGAAGAATTGTGAACCTAGAGATTTAGATTGTAGAAAGAAACAGAGACAAGCTTTACTACATTGGGCTTATGATAGTAGAAAGATATAACTAAATAAATTACCATTCAGTAATTATTCCAGAGTTCTATCATCAAAATAACCTTGTATATATATTACAGGCGTCCCCTTATCTCCACTACCACTAGTTAAGTCACAAAGACTCCCCAACAGATCCGGTATCTGTCTTGGTGTAGTACCAAGTGATTTCTCCACCTCATATTTCTCACTACTTTTTTCAGCGATAGTTTTTTTAACATACTCTTCTAAATTACCCTTACCATCCCAGTTCTCTGAAATATATTTTAGCTTCACCTCCCTAGGCCTTCCCTTTAGCCCATCTGTAAAACCTGGAGAAACAACAGGATCAGCTAACTCCCAAATTTTTCCTACAGGATCTTTAAATGCTCCATCCCCATATATTAACACTTCTACCTTTTTACCCGTTACCTTCTTAAATCTCTTTTGAACCTCTCTCACAAATATATCTCCATCTCTAGGAAAAAGCTTAAGTTTCTCTTCTGTCACTTTGTTCGAACCGAGTAGACCATAATCTTTATTATAACCTCTCTTGCTACTCTCTCTATTACATATATCGTCTAATCCAAAAACAATTTCTGCTCCAGCATCCTTTATTAACGTCTTTGTTCTCTCTCTCGTATGTACATCACAAGCTAGTACATTCTTAGTATATTTAAGAATGTAGGTAGGATCATTAGAAAAATATATTTTTACATTACCATCCCCTAAACTTTTATAGTAGTTAGCATAGTCTATACCAGTAAATTCATGTTTAACATTATCTCCAAAAAGTTTACGGTATTTCCTTTCTCCAAAAGAATGAGTGTAAGGGTTTAATCCTAATTCATACATTTTATCTACATTCATCAGGTGATTACCAAATTCATCTGCAGGATAGCTTAACAAAACATGTACTTTGTCAAAAACTCGAGCTACAGATTCCAATATTAGAGAGAACCTATTTCTACTTAGTATTGGATATATTAAAGCTATTTCATCAACTGGAAATTTCTTCTTAACTTCTTTGCCCACATCTTCTGCTGTTACATAATTTTGTTGAGATATGGATACTACTGCCTCTGTTATACCAATAATATCTCCATTTTTAAGTTCAAACTTTTCTCCTTTAGAAGCTTTTACTATTGAATCTACAACAATATTTATTAAATCATCTCCACTTGTAATTATGGGGGTTCTTATACCTCTTACTACTGTACCTATGTGTCTCATGTTTTGAATATTAAAAATTTATACTATTCATATTAGCATACCTTTACATACTCTAGAGCATGGTTCATAATATTAAAATAGTGGTTTCTTAACAATAAAGAAGTAATTTATTTTTTAATTCCTATTTTAGTAGGGTTAAATATTTTTAAGGAATTGGTTCTAAAGATTTTGGAATTTTTAAGAATATAAATAATTATGTATACTAAAAAAGTCTAGAATCTAATTTTTAAACAAATTTAAATGTCTAACCACCTTCTAGGATTCGTCTTCTCAGCAGGAAAAGGAACACGATTAAGCCCTTACACTAATGAAATTCCAAAACCTGTTTTACTCAAAAAATCTAATAAGTCTTTCTTGGAAACAAACATAGAGAAACTTCTTGAACTAGGAGCAAATACGGTGTATGTAAATTATTCGTATGGACAAAGTCATTTTAAAAAAATTACTTCTAAATTTGGACCAAAGGTAGTGTTAATACATGAGAAAGAATTAATTGGTCACGGGAGGACAATTCTTAATCTAATAACTGAGTACAGCATTCCAGATAAAACATACCTATACACAATAAATGGAGACACCTTAATAGATTTTAATCGCAAAGATTATTTAAATATTGCAAAAAATGAACATATTGATTTTTCTATTCTCTCGGATAATAACATTGATGTCCCTAAAAATCTTCTAGTAGATAATAGTAATAATGTAATTGGATGCAAAATTAATGATAATGATTATTTTTACAAAGATACACTTAAAGAGAAAAATTACATGAATGGGTTAGGGGAACATATTATAAATATAGAGAATTTCAACAGAATTTGTGATGAAGGATTAAAACAAGATTTCTTAGGTTTGTTTGGAGATAATGATTTAATAGAGATTATGTTAAATAATAACAAAGTAGTAAAATGTGTCGATAAAAAAGTTAATTCTCACGTAAGTATTAATACAATAGAGGAATATAATAATTTTAATAAAAAAGTGAATGATAGATAGTACAGAATTTGCATATCCACAAGAAGATTTAGACCATGAACCATCTTCTATAACTACTCCTTTGCAGATATATCATGCTCCTTTCTCCATGATGCACATAGAAGAACAGCAAAAACCTAACTCTATGGAAGTTAATTTCAGTAAAAATGGTAGGTACTTTATTCCCCAGACAGAAGAGATTAACAGAGAGAAATCTTTTAAAGAATTACAAGAAAGTGTAAATTTATTAACAACAGTAAAAAGAGATAAGGTAATACAGGCATACAACAATTTTCCAAAGAATGGCAATCTCTATGGAGAATATTTACCCCAAACATATAAAAAAGCTAAGGGATATTTTAATGGTACTCAAGAAACAGATGGTAAGAGTGTAGACCCTATTAAATATATTACAAATCTTTTAGTGAGAAGAAGCTTAGAACATCCGAATAAGGTTCAAGAAATAGTTTTACATCCTGACATCATATATTTTGCTTCTCAAGGTCGTGTAGAAAATTTACCAAAAGTTTTGGGATATCTAGATGAATTAGTAGGAGTTTTAAATCAGAAACTGTTTTTTGAAAACATATCTTTTGCTCATGAGAAATTTAAAGAAGCTTTAGGAATCTTTGAAGATCCAATTCAGATATATAACATGGTAAAAGATTATACTAAATTAGGAATTGTTGTTGACATACAACATTTGGAAAAATCAAAGGAGGTAATTTCTTTGTATGATATCCCTAAGATATC
>CAYGKF010000042.1:0-6621 GCA_964350615.1 uncultured Candidatus Saccharibacteria bacterium | reverse complement strand
GATTGTCCAGGGGTAATAGCTCTTTGTTTTTTATCAAACTTGACTAAAACCTTTTCTGTGTCTCTCTCCTTCTCGTTTTCCCGTTCTTTTTTAATGTTAGAGATTGTACAATCTGCATCCTCACTCCTATACCTAATCTTAGCTTTAGCTTTTAATTCACCCTCTAACTTTTCTATACCTATCCAATTAAGATCTTCAGCTATTAGTTCCCTGGTATAAACATCCTCTTCTCTCCCTACAACAACTTTATTACTCTGAGTATCTATTCGTACGACATACAATGGTTCATTAGATACTGTTTTTATACCCTTTCTTTGTCCTACAGTATACTTATGTATACCCTCATGTTGACCAAGAACATTTCCTTCTAAATCTACAATATCTCCCTTTTCAAATTCTCTTTTAGTTTGTTCTTGAATAAACCTAGGGTAGTCATTATCCTCAACAAAACATATCTCTTGACTATCTGGTTTCTCTGATACACCCAACCCTATCTTCTTAGCTATTTTTCTAACTTTCTTCTTTTTTAAATTACCAAGAGGAAAGATACTTCTAACCAATTGTTCTTGAGTAAGGTTGTACAAAACATAACTTTGGTCTTTTGTCTTGTCCTTTGCTTTTTTAAGAATATATCTCTCCTTGTTTTGCTTTTTTACTTTTTCTATTCTTGCGTAATGACCCGTAGATACATAATCAATATCCATCTTAATAGCTCTCTTTAGGAGTTCATCAAACTTAATGTGTTTGTTACATGCAATACAGGGGTTTGGAGTTTTACCTTGTAAATATTCAGATATGAAGTATTGAACAACTTTTTTGTCAAAGGATTGTTTAAAATTAAAAATATAATGTGGAATATTTAATTTAGATGCTACTTTTCTAGCATCTTCTACAGCGCTAAGAGAACAACAGGTACCATTTTCCTCATCCACTCCATCCCATATTTGCATGGTAACACCTATTACATCATATCCTTGTTTTTTAAGAAGGTATGTAGCTACAGAGCTATCTACTCCTCCGCTCATACCAATTAGGACTTTCTTTTTTTGATTATTTTTCATTTTTCTCTCTATAATCCTCTATGGCTTTTTTAACAGCTTGCTCTGCTAGATTTGAGCAATGCATCTTAACAGGAGGTAAACCATCTAATTCTTCTGCAACATTTCTGTTTGAAGTTTTTAGTGCTTCTTCTAAAGTCTTTCCTTTAATCATCTCTGTTATTATGCTACTTGTTGCTACTGCAGCTCCACATCCAAATGTTAGAAACTTAACATCTTCAATTACATCATCCTTAACCTTAATATACATCTTCATAATATCTCCACACCTAGGATTACCAACCTCTCCTATACCATTTGCATCTTTTATCTCTCCAACATTCCTGGGATTCATAAAATGATCCATTACTTTATCACTGTATTTTTCCATAATAATATTGCATAACTATTTTAACGGAGACATTGCTCTTAACTTCTCTATAATACCTGGTAATACTTTTAAAAGATAATCTACTTCTTCTTTAGTATTATCTTTTGAAAAAGATAACCTTAAAGAGCCATGAGCTATCTCATGAGGTAAACCAATGGCTAGGAGGACATGAGAGGGATCTAAAGAACCAGAAGTACAAGCGGAACCACTAGAAGCACATATTCCTAATTGGTCTAACATAAGGAGTATAGACTCCCCTTCAATATATTTAAAACAAACATTTACATTTCCAGGAAGTCTCTTAACAGGATCTCCGTTTAGTATAGTATCGGGGATGTTATTCATGATACCCTTAATACATTTCTCTCTTAATTGTATTAGGTATTTACCCTTTTTATTAATATCTTTTGTAGCTAACTCTATGGCAGTACCTAAACCGACAATATTTGCAACATTCTCAGTACTAGCTCTTTTCCCTCTTTCTTGACCTCCTCCGTGTATTAACTTCTCTATCTTTACGCTATCTTTAATATAAAGAACTCCTACCCCTTTTGGACCATTAAATTTGTGTCCAGATAAAGTAAGAAGATCGACATCTAATTTATTTAAATCAATTTCAATATTACCTACTGCTTGTACAGCGTCGGTATGGAAATATATTTCATTCTCTTTTGCTATCTCTCCTATCTCCTTAATTGGTTGAATAGTACCTATTTCATTATTTGCATACATTACAGATATTAATATCGTTTCTTTCTTAATTGCTTTCTTAAGCTCTTTAATATCTACAATCCCATTACTCTTTACAGGAAGGTATGTGACTTCAAAACCTTCTCTTTCTAGATACTCACAAGTATGTAGTACTGCGTGGTGCTCTATGCTAGATGTAATTATGTGGTTACCCTTGTCTTTGTTTGCAAATGCCACACCCTTTATGGCCCAGTTGTCAGATTCACTTCCTGAACTTGTAAAGTAAATGTTTTTACTTTCACATCCTAGAGCTTTAGCGACCTTCTCTCTAGCAGTATCTATTGCATCCTTACTCTCTCGACCTAATAAATAAATACTGGAAGGATTTCCATAATTATCTTTTAAATATGGCAACATACTGTCTAAAACAGCTTTACTAATCTTTGTTGTTGCAGAATTATCAAAGTAATATATCTTTTCCATCTTTATTTATTAGCTAACTTAGTTACTGTAAGAATTTCTTCTACCATCTCTAATTTCTTTTTTTCTTGCTTAGAGTTAATTGCCTTAGCAAAACAGTGATGAAGATGGTCTTCCATTAAAGATTGATGAGCAGATTTTAAAAGTCCAATAGCAGCTAAATTCTGTTGCATAATGTCTATACAGTACTCATCGTTTTCTATCATGTTTATTATCTTCTCTAGTAAGCTCTTAGTCTTTTTAAAATTTGTTAATGCAGCTTCTCTTTTCATGATTGTTGTTTCTTAATTAATTTATATTAGATTTCTAAAATTTTTATTTACTAAATCATTATTGTTATTATACCAAGAGATATTAATAAGGTAAGGAGTGTGTAAAGAGAAAAGAATATTATTAAAAACCCAGAGATTTTTAAAAGTAATTCTGTATTAATCTTTTTCTTTAACGAAGATATCCCGAATGATAGCAGTGCTAGTACTGGTAGAGTTCCTAGTGCAAAAAGAAGCATTGTTAAAGAAGCATCTAAGACATTCCCTGTAGATATTGCTACTATCTGCATAGATTGTGTAAATCCACAAGGTAGAAGGAAGGATAGGACACCAAGGATAAGGGGAGAAGTACTGTTCTTAAAAGTTTTACTTGTTAGTGCTTTGGGCATTTTAGGTTGTAAATTCTTAAAGAAGGAAAAAATATCTAGAAGAGAAAGACCCATTAGTAACATAACTAGAAAAAGAATTATTCCAGATATTGTGTGAAAGTTATTACTTAAAGTTAAAGTGCTTCCTATTAATCCTAAAAGACCACCTAAGATAAAAAATGCAACAATTCTTGAAATATGGAAAACTATTAGAGAAGATTTGCTTTTGTATTTTGCCGCTATTGTTATAACTAAACTTCCTACAACTGCCATACAGGAAGAAAATGATGCAACAATTCCTATTAAGAAGGCTGTTGCATAATTATTTCCAGAAAGAGTTAAACTTTGAAATATAGTGGACTTTTGTAAAAAGTAAAAAGCAGTCATTAAGGCTAAAGCTATTAAGAAGGATATTAAAATGGTGTTACTGTTCTTTTCCTTTTCCACAGGCTCTCTTTGTACAGTGTAGCCATCCTTCTCTGTAATCTTATTTATTTTCTTAATTAATTTTTCTTCAGCAATCTCCCCTTCGTCTTTCTCTTTTGAATTCCAAGTAAAGGATATGCTTTGTTCTTTATGATCACTACTAATATTAGAAATATTTTCAATATCTTTTAATTTGTTCTCCATATATAGCTCACAAGAAGGACAGTGCATACCTTTTACGTATAATTTCTTTTCTTTTGACATGGATTACAGTTTTTTGAATTTAAGTCTTAGAGAATTAAGTACTACGGAAACACTACTAAAAGACATAGCAATTCCAGCAAAAGCAGGGTTAAGAAGTAGACCAAAGGCTGGGTAAAATACTCCCATTGCAAGAGGTATTGCTAATATGTTGTATACGAATGCCCAGAAGAGATTCTGTTTTATGGTATTCATAATATCTTTAGAGAGTTCAATACTCATGGGAACTTTTTCAATATTTCCTCCTAAAAGGGTAATGTCTGAGGATTCTATTGCAATGTCTGTACCTGTAGCCATAGCTATTCCTACGTCTGCTAGAGCAAGTGCAGGGGCATCATTTATTCCATCTCCTACCATAGCAATGATTCCTTCTTTTTTAAGGTCTTTAATTATGGAAGCTTTTTTGTCAGGTAATACTTCATAGTAACTTTCTTTAATGTTTAATTCTTTTGCAATCTTTTCTACTATATTTTTATTATCTCCACTAAGTAGAACAGTCTTTATTCCTAATAAGTGAAGTTTGTTTATAGTGTCTTTAGCATCTTCCTTTATTGTGTCTTCTATATATATTTTTGCTAAGAGAATAATTTCAGTACCACTCTTCTTATTAACACTTTTCCCTTTCTTCTGTATTTTTGTTTCTCTCTGAGCAAGTATCATAACGGTTGAATCAAATGAATTGTTGTCTAATTCAAGACCTAAGGCTTGCATATATTGTGGGCTACCTAGGTAATATTCTTTATCATTTATAATGCCTGCTACTCCTTTACCATCTATATTTTTAAATTCCTTTACCCTTTTGGAAATGATGTTTAATTTCTGGGCTTTTTCATTTATGGCAAACGCCAATGGATGTTGAGATTTAGATTCTAAAGAGGAGGTAATTTCTAAAACTTCTTTTTCTGAAATCTTTGTTTCTATTTTTGTAACTTTGGGTTTACCATGTGTTAAGGTACCTGTTTTGTCAAAAACTATTATATTAACCTTGTTTAACTTTTGTAATTGTTCTACATCTTTAATAAGGATTCCTTTTTTAGCTCCCTTACCTACTCCAACTATTATGGCAGTGGGAGTTGCTAGTCCTAGTGCACATGGACATGCGATAACGAGGGTTGCTACAAATACAGATACTCCACCAGAGATGTTGCCAGATATTATCCAGACTAACAAAGAGATAAATGCTAGAACCATTACAGTAGGTACAAATACTCTAGATATCTTGTCTACTAATTTTTCTATAGGAGCTTTTGAATTTTGTGCTTGCTCTACGAGTTTAATAATGGTGGAAAGCATAGTGTCCCCTCCTACCTTTTTAACTTTGATCTTAAGGTATCCCTGTTTGTTTATTGTTCCTTGAAAAACGTTGTCACCTAAATTCTTCTTAACAGGAATAGACTCTCCTGTGAGCACAGATTGGTCAATTAAAGCATCTCCTTCTATTACTTCTGCGTCTATGGGGATTTTAGAACCAGGTTTAACAATTAGGATGTCGTTTTTTTTAATTTCATCAATATTAATTTTTCTCTCTTTACCATTTTCATAGAGAATAGCGGTTTTAGATTGAAGTTCAAGTAATTCTTTTATGGCATTACCAGTTCCTGCCTTAGATTTCTCTTCTAGGTATTTACCCCATACTACAAACCCAATTATTAATATAATTACTTCAAAGTAGATAACATCATCAAGAATGGTTCCAACTTGGAGGTATCTTAATGTTAAAGCGGCCACACTATATATGTAGGCAGTTATAGTTCCCAGACCAATTAAGGTGTTCATGTTTGCCCCTTTACCTTTAAAGAAGCGAATGAGGCCATTTAAGAATGGTTTGCCTACTGTTAACAGAGTGATTGTTGATATTACAAAGAGTATTTCATCTATATAGGGGATATGCATTTCAAAGGTACTGTTGGGAAAGAGCCTCATACCTACTAATTCCCAGATCATCATTGCAAACAGAAAGAATGCAACTGGTAGAATAAAAAAGAGTTTAGTTTTTTCTTTTTTTAGGTATTCGTTCTGTATGTTTTCTTTGGAAGATATGAGATATCCTAACTCCTTTATTTCTCTTTTAAAGTCATCTGTACCAACTTTCTCATTGTCATATTTTACAGAGATCTTCTTTGTAGCATAATTTACACTAGCTTCTTTTACACCATCTAGGCTAGATACTTTGTCTTGAATGTTAATTGCACAAGTTGCACAATGCATACCCTCTATTTTCTCAGTGTATTCTTTCATATTCTAGCTAGATGAATTTAATAACAAATGTGTACATACCCATACTGCATGTTCCTAGAATGTCGTTTGAAGGTGAGCCTAATTCAAAGGTTGTAATTCCATTATTTGGTAGTTCTTCATAGATATTAAGTGAGGGTAATCTAAAAGCTCTTTCACATCCATATGAGTTAACAGATTCTATTTCTAATGTTGTAGGAACGTTTTTGTTTGCATATATTACTCTTGGAGTGTATCCACCCATTTGGGAGATTATTCTAACTACTTGTGTGTCTTCTTCTATTTTGACATTGTCAGATATGCCTAATTCTTCTCCTTGAGAGCTTTGAGGGTTAGATGTAGCAGTTATTACTAGAATAATTAACAGTAAAGATATAATAACAGCTATTATTGTAAATTGTTTTTGTTTGTTTTTATTATTCATGTACCTGTACCTAGGGTATGGGTATATGGTACTACTTTGA
>CAYGKF010000041.1:0-6637 GCA_964350615.1 uncultured Candidatus Saccharibacteria bacterium | reverse complement strand
AATATATTGTTAAAAAATTTAAATATAATATTTTCTAAATACTCAGATTCTTAAAAATAAGAACCTGCGATGAATATTATCAAAAAGTAGTGATAGTTGCAAGGGTTTTGCACTATTTTCACCAGTTTTTTATGTCTTCCTTGTGAAGCTTTATTCCGTTTCTAATTATGTCTATTATCAAGATTAAAAACATCACTACTGAAAGGACAAACACGACTATATCATATTGTGACACCAAATAGCCATATATATGGTAAGAATTAACTGGTACAAAAAACATAATTATTGCCACTATTATCCCTATTATCCTTATTTCCGTAGGACCAAACCATCCAAAAGAGTTCTTACTCTGCCCTTTTACGTATACTAGAAGATCTACATTTAACATTAAGGCTAAATAAACACAGGCCATTAAGAGAGCTATCTCTATTTTAACAAATCCAGAGAGTCCAAGACCCAAAGCAAAAATTATTATTACAACAGCATCAATTATTTTATCTATGTAGTATCCGTAGTTTGGTCTAGTTCTTTTTCTGTACCTTGCAATACTTCCATCAAAAGAATCCCCAAACCAGTTTATTATTAAACCAAGAGGAACAAAAGCTAAGTAATATCTGTTAAGGAAACCTAATACAAAACCTACTGACACTATTATTATCCCAAGGATACCTATTACTGTTAAATGATCAGGACCCATCCACGCAGGTATTCTAGGACATATTATCTCCTTTAACTTCTCTTCTGTCTTCGCTGTTAGAGCTGTATTCACAGCTTCTTGGGAATCTCTCTTGTAAACGACCTTTAGATTTTCTAAATCAAAAACTATTTCACCTGTTCTAATATCCTCAAACCAATGTTTAATCTCATCAACTATCTCTTGGAATTTCCCTTCCTTAAGATATTCCTCAATCTTACTTATCCTGTCCTTAAGATTATGTTTGTGATTATTTTGTGACATAGTATATGCCTATTCCTTATTCAGATGTTTTCCCAGAAATTTCTTCTGCGATATTTTTTGGAACTTCTGCATAATGAGAAGGTTCAATATTTGCACTTCCTCTACCACTGGTAACGGATCTTAATTCATTGGTGTACCCGAAAAGTTCGGAAAGTGGAACTAAGGCGCTAATTTTAGTAATACTATTACCTATACTCTCTGTACCCTGTATTTGTCCTCTCTTACTTGCTAAGGACCCTGTAACATCCCCCATATGTGCGTCTGGAGTTTCTACTTCTACTTTCATGATAGGTTCTAGAAGAATTGGGTCTCCCCTCTTACAACCTTCTCTGAAAGCCATAGATCCTGCAACCTTAAATGCTGCCTCAGAAGAGTCTACATCATGGTAAGAACCATCAAACAATGTTACCTTCATATCTACCACTGGATACCCTGCTACTACTCCTGTCTTCATAGATTCCACAACACCTTTTTGAATAGATGGTATGAATTCCCTAGGAATTGAACCTCCTTTAATCTCATTTATAAATTCAAAGCCCTTTCCTGTTTCATTTGGTTCTAACTTCAACCAACAGTGACCATACTGACCCTTTCCTCCTGATTGTTTAATGTATCTTCCTTCTGCTTCTTCAACTACTCTCTTAATTGTTTCCCTGTATGCTACTTGTGGTTTACCAACGTTGGCAACCACCCCAAACTCTCTTTTCATTCTGTCAACCATAATTTCAAGATGTAACTCACCCATACCCTGAATAATGGTCTGGCCTGTTTCCTGGTTTGAGCTAACATGGAAAGTTGGATCCTCTCTTACTAATCTTCCCAAAGCTTGAGACATTTTTTCTTCATCTGATTTAGTAGCTGGTTCTATTGCCTGTGATACTACTGGTTCTGCAAATATTATTTGTTCAAGAATTATTGGATCCTTCTCATCGCAAAGAGTATCTCCTGTTGTAGAGTCTTTAAGACCAACTATAGCTCCTATATCTCCTACTCTAAGAGCATCTACCTCTTCTCTGTCATCTGCATGCATAAGGATTAACCTACTTACCCTCTCCCTAATTCCTTTAGTAGAATTAAGCACGTATGTTCCAGCCTCTATTGTTCCAGAGTAAACTCTGAAATAAGAAAGATTTCCTATGTGAGGATCATTAACTATCTTAAATACTAAAGAAGAGAAAGGTTCAGTTTCCTTTGCCTCTCTTTGCATTGATTCTCCTGTTTTAGGATCAACTCCCTTTATTGCAGGCCTTTCTGTTGGAGATGGTAGACATATTGTTATGTAGTCTAATAATGTCTTAGCCATTGTAGTTCTAGAATCTCCTCCTAACACTGGGAATATCTTCCCATCTAGTGTACCTTTTCTTAAAGCTCCATAGAGTTCCTCTGTGGTCAATTCTTCTCCTGCAAAGTATTTTTCCATCAATGTGTCTTCTTGTTCTGCAAGGACTTCAATTAGACCTGCTCTTAATCTATCTACATTTTCTTTTACTTCTTCCGGAATATCTATCTCTAAAAGTTCAGGTGTATTAATTCCTTCATACTTGTATGCTTGCATCTTAATAAGGTCTACATAACCATAGAGGTCTTGCTCTTTTCCTAATGGGTAAGTTACTGCTATTGCTTTTTTACTTAGTCTTGTTTTTACTGTAGCAAAACTCTTCTCAAAATCTCCCCCTATTAAGTTAACCTTGTTCATGAAGCATATTCTAGGAACACCATATTTATTAGCCTGTCTCCATACTGTTTCAGATTGGGGTTCTACACCTTTTCTACCATCAAAGATTACAACAGCACCATCTAATACTCTCAATGATCTTTCTACCTCTGCGGTAAAGTCTACATGACCAGGGGTATCTATGATGTTTATTCTGTATCTATCATCATTGTAGTCCCAAAAGCATGTTATTGCTGCAGACATAATAGTTATACCTCTCTCTTGTTCTTGTTCCATAAAGTCTGTAGTAGCAGCACCTTCGTGTACTTCTCCTATTTTGTGAACTTGACCAGTAAAGTAAAGCAACCTTTCTGTTGTAGTAGTTTTACCAGCATCTATATGTGCTATTATTCCAATATTTCTTACCTTGTCCAAAGGCATTTTAACGTTATATGTATTTTTGTCCATAATATTTATCTAAAATTTATCATATTACAGGAAGGGAAACTAGAACCTTCGCAGTTGCGATTATATCAGAACTATCGCAAGGAAGACAACAACCTTTGAGCTTCTTCTGTTACAGTATACTCCAAATCATACTCTACGGCTTGTTCTAAAGACTGAATTGCTAAATCTTCCTTTCCTTCTTTAATCTGCATTTTAGCAAGAAAGAGTCGGTAATGTGGACTAAACCTATCTAGCTGGAAAAGTCTATCCATATATTCATTTAATACTTCAGGGTCTGCCTCGTCATAATTTTTTAAAATAGTAAGTATTCTCCATCTCAGGTATTCTTTTTCTTGAGCATTACTTAACTGCATCTCTTCTAATTGGTCAAGAAAAAATTCTACCCTAACATCATCCTTAATTTCATAATTAACTTCTACAGCTAGAAGGTTAAAATATGGTTTATCTCCATCCATAATTAAAAGACCCCTTGTTAGATCAAATGCTTTTAGGGTTTGGTTGTTGTCCAAGAGTAGTCTCACATATTCTGAAACTAAATCCGAAGACAAAGTTTTCTCTGTATGTCCTATTGCAGAATCATAACTACTGATTGCATTGTCTAAGTCGTTTGTTAAGAAGTACGACCTTGCCCTAATCCAAAGTATCTCCTCTTCCATTCCCCCAAGTGTAAGTGCACCGTCTAATGCCTCTATTGCCTCTTCGTACTGACCATTTTCAAAGTACGCACGACCTAGGAAATACATACCTTCAAGATACTCAACAATATCCTCCTTTATTGGTTCAAGTGTTAATATTGCTAAATATGGATAACCATTATTAATGTATACTCTAGCCAATTTAGCAGCATTAAACTTCTTGTCATCATCTAAACTCTCTAAAATAGATCCAAATTCTTCGTAATATATCTGCATACTGTCAGCTTCCTGTACGGAGGCTAATGTTGACTTAGCTTTTTGCGGATCATCTATAGCATAAATGTAGGCTAGTAGTAAATTAGCCTCCTCAAAAAGACTACCCTCATAACCTGATTTGCTGAATTGTCCTTTAGCTTCCTTAATCTTCCCAAGATTAATATATGTCTTGCCAAGCATTAACTCCAACTCCATGTTATTAATACCAAGAAAAGAACCTGCATCATACAAATCGTAAGCTTCCTCGTATTCTCCTAAATCGTAATACTCATCTCCAACCATTTTGTAAAGAATGGACTTATCATAATTTCTAAGAGCTTTAGCTGATTGTTCTATAACCTCTGTAGCATCTCCTAACCTGTTTTTAGTAATGAGTATAGATACTATTCCTTCATATGCGCCTATCTGACCTGGGATAATTTCTACAGCTTCATAATACCTTTGCATACCCATAGAGTACTGTCTTGCTTCTACATGTGCTTGTGCTTCATTCAATTTCCCCTCATACATGGCTATTTGTTCCTGCGTAATTCTTCTACTAAGTACGTACCAAAGAGACAAGGAAAGAATTAAAAGTAAGAGAATTATCCAAGGTAGGTATTTTTTAATATCTTTTTTCATTACTTAAATATATGTGGGTATTCAAATTATGTCAATGTATTTCGAATATGTGATAGAATATTTTACTTATGAACAGAAATACTGTTTTACGAGTACTACTAGTTATAACGTCTATCGCCCTTTTTTATGGTCTATACGGCCTATGGCCAGAGAGTTATGCTTCTGTTGGACTACCAGAAGAGGTGTACAAGGCGTATGGAGTAAGTACTCATGAAGCTACTGGGGACAGCAGAGTTAAGATTGTTACTGTCAATTATGATGGAGAGGTTAGGAAGCTTTTTTCTAGATCATACTCTCCTGTCACAGCCTTAGTAGATGCTGGTTATTCTGTAAGTAACAAAAACAGAATAGTTTCAACCTCCCCCATATCTCAATTACAAAACAAGACATTCATACAAGTTCAGACTTACAGGACTACCATAGACGAGGTTCTTTTAGAAATACCTTTTGAGACAATCTTAAAGGGGAGTGTCCTTTGTAAGAGTATGGCACAACAGGTAAAGGAACAAGAAGGTGTATTGGGAACAATGACACAGAGAATTAAAAGAACATATCGTGGAGATTTATTAGTTGCAGAAGAAATAGTGGAAGAAAATATAGAAAGGGAAGCAAGAGCTGAAATTATTGTAATTAGAGGACCACAGGACCTTCCTTCCTCTGTTCCTCAAAGAGGATATGATTGTGGGTATTGGAATGAATATATTGATAATAGTGTTAATGCCACAGAGGAAGAAAAACAGTGGCTTAAATTTGTAATGAAGTGGGAATCCGGATGTAATGCAGAAAACAACAGGTCTTTCTTCAAAGGCCTTTTTCAATGGAATCCTTGTCTTTGGTATAAGCAATACTCTAATGATAATATTTTTGATGGAGAATTACAGATAAAAAGAACCTTACAAAAATTAAGAGAGGGAGCTAATCCCAACCAAATGTGGCCTGCAGTTCACAGAAAATACAGAGCAACCTATGGTGAATTAAGTTGGCTTCAATAACTGTCTGTCTGATAATCTCCTGAGCTGTAATAATCACAAATATCTTGAGGAATTTCACCTAAAAATCTAGATGGTATTTGAGAAGTATAACCTTCTCTAGTTTGTCTTCTTTCTGCAAATGTCAAGAATAGTTTCTGTCTTGCCCTAGTAATACCCACATAACAAAGCCTTCTCTCCTCCTCCATTTCATCTTCTTCCATAAATGACCTGGAATGAGGAAGTAACCCTTCTTCCATTCCAATCATAAATACATAGTCAAACTCTAAGCCTTTAGAGGAGTGTAATGTCATAAGGTTTACATAATTCCCACTACCATCCTGATTCTTATCTTGTTCTTGTTCTATGAGGTTAATCTCGTTAAGAAACATTTCCAAACTTTCCTGCTCATATTTTTGAGAATATGAGTATGCTACATTCTTAAGTTCTAGGATATTTTCTTTTTTCATATCTGCTTGCTCTGTTTGATCATCAAACCATTGTACATATTTTGTTTTTTCTAATATGTAATCTATTATCTCGGAAAGATCTTTACCTTTTGAAAAGAAATATATATTTCCAAAAAGTTTGACTGCATGAATATACTTCTCCCATTCATTTTTGAGGGAGTCTATCTTTACTAAAACGCCATCACTAATTTTAGCCACCCCCTTATGTTCGGGGTTAAGAGAAATGTAAGCTCCTACTAAAAACTCTCCTAAAGTACATCCTGTTTCTTTTGCTAACTCATGTAATTTTGCTAATGATTTTAACCCTATCTTCCTAGATGGTGTGTTTATTATCCTATCTACACTTAACTCATCCTTAAGATTAAAACAAAACCTTAGATAACTAATTATGTCTTTAATCTCTTTCCTCTCATAGAATCTAAATCCCCCAACCAGTTTATATGGGAGTCCTGCCTTTAGTAATGCTTCCTCTACGGCTCTGGATTGGTAATTAGTTCTATAGAGTACTGCCATATCCTTAAGAGACACACCTAGTTGTTTTTGTTTTCTCATTTGTTCTACTACATACTCTGCCTCATTTTCCTGGT
>CAYGKF010000040.1:0-6664 GCA_964350615.1 uncultured Candidatus Saccharibacteria bacterium | reverse complement strand
AGATACCTTATTTATTATGGGTAGGGTTTGCGTTTGTTTTACAGGGGGAGGTGACTAGGAGAAATTGATTGGTTTTTATAAGATTTAATCATTATTTAATAACCTCCTGCTATAATATCCCTATGCCATATTTTAAATCAAAAAACTTCATACTCTACCAAGGAGATACCTTAGAAATTCTTAAAGATTTTCCTAAAAACAAATTCAACATGATATTTGCAGACCCTCCCTACTTTCTTTCTAATGGAACATTCACATGCCAAAATGGAAGAATGGTTGATGTAAAAAAAGGAGATTGGGATATGTCTAACTCCTTAGAAGAGACATTAGAATTTCATAGAGCTTGGTTAAAAGAATGTAAAAGAATATTAAAACCAAATGGAACTATATGGGTAAGTGGTACATATCATTCAATATTTCAATGTGGTTTAATAATTCAGGAACTGGGATATCGTATATTAAATGATATTGTATGGTTTAAACCAAATGCTTCTCCCAATCTAAGTTGTAGATTCTTTACAGCCAGTCATGAGACATTAATATGGGCTAGAAAAGAAGAAAAGACTCCACATACTTTTAACTATGAAGATATGAAGAAAGCTAAATGGGGAAGAGATAGTCTTAAAAAACCAAACAAACAGATGAGAAGTGTATGGGAGATTAGAACAACTCCTAGAGCAGAAAAAACGTTTGGGAAACATCCTACCCAAAAACCAAAAGAATTACTAAAAAGAATTGTACTAGCAAGTACTAATGAAGGAGACTTAATATTAGATCCATTTACAGGCAGTTCAACTACAGGTCTAGTTGCTGTAAAATATGGGAGAAGGTTTGTAGGTATAGATAAGGAAAAAGAATATTTAGATTTATCTGTAAAAAGATACAATAATAATTTATTTAAAGGTTAAACAACATGACAACAAAAGATGAAATCTGGGAAAAAATTGGTAAAGATATTAATATCAGGGGACACAATTTTGACAAAGAACCACTACAAGTCACAGCTTCTGAAATTAAACAGAGTACACAAAATTCTAAAGTCAAAGAACCTAGAATATTATGCAAACATGACAGCAGAGAATCACGACCTAAAATATTTCAAGAGCTAGGACTTTTTCTATTACCAATTAAAAATGGAATATATGTAATTGTAAAAGGAGAAGGATATGTCGATATTCCTGAAATAACATCAGAGCCAGAAATTCACAAATCAATCCTTGATTTTAATTTAGAAACCTCTAAGGTAGGAAATTCTGAAATGCAGCACTTAGACTTCGCATATGCTTCAAGCCTTATTAGAACTTTTACTGATGACCTTTCTTTAGTACTAACCATAAGGGGAAGAAAATATACTCCTGAATTTTCATTCAAGGTATCAAACTATGAAATTACTACTCAGAGTGTGCAAACTGAAGTAGATGCAGGATATGAAGGAAGAGATTCCGTAGTATTAGTAGAAGCGAAGAACTCTAAAACAGACAATGAGATCATTCGACAACTATACTATCCTTTCAGAAAATGGGAGGATCAAACTAACAAGAAAGTAACCACACTGTTTTTCGAAAAAAGAGGTAGTAGCTTCTACATTTGGCAATTTGATTTTACTGATAAATATAATTACAACAGTATTAAATTTACTAAATCTGCTAGATTCAAAATTCAATGACCCAAGCAAAACCATTCCTAAAATGGGCAGGAGGTAAAAGACAATTACTTAATGACATTGAAAATGACCTCCCTTCTCATATATTAAAAACAAAACAAATAGATCTATACATTGAACCATTTTTAGGAGGTGGTGCTGTACTCTTTCATCTTCTTTCTAACTATTCTGTTAAAAAAAGTATTATTAATGATATTAATCCTGATCTAATGCTCTGTTACAAAATTATAAAACATTATCCTGAGGAGTTAATTAAAAGACTAGGAGAAATTCAAAAAGAATATATATCTCTGGATACGGAAGAACGAAAAGAATACTTTTACAACAACCTTAGAACACCATACAACGAACTTAAAGTTGATATGTCAAAAATAGATAGTAATTCCTCCATTGAAAAAGCTGCCTTACTAATAGCATTAAACAAAACCTGTTTCAATGGCCTTTTTAGACAAAACAGTAAGGGAGATTTCAATGTACCAGCAGGTAGATACAAAAACCCAAGAATACTTGATGAAGAGAATTTGAAAAATATAAACATGCTACTTCAAAATACTGATATTCTATGTGGAAACTATGATGAAATTAACATCCCTAAAAATACTCAAGCATTTATTTATTTTGATCCTCCATACAGACCCTTAACTTCTAATGGTTTTACTAAATATTCTAAAGAGGATTTTAATGACGAAGATCAAAAACAATTGGCTAAATATATCAAAAAACTTAACAAGGAAAATCATTACTTACTACTGAGTAATTCTGATACCAAAGATGGGTTTTTTGATAAATTGTATGAAGAATTTAATATTAGAAAAGTATCTGCAAAACGATATATTAACTGTGATGCTAGTAAAAGAGGAGATATTAATGAACTGATAATTAAAAATTACTAATCAAGTCCCACTCTACCCTCCCTCCTAAACCCTAATCCTCTCCCAATCTATTCTATCTCTCCAATACTTAGTAATATCCCCTACATTATCATCATAATCCTTTACCTTATCTAAAGGTATCCAAAAAACCTCCTCTATCTCTTCCTCATCTATATTTAATACCTCTCCCCTGTAATCTACTAAATAAAAGGTAGCTAATTCACTCTGTTTATCATATTCAAATATATTCTTACCAATATCTAAGAAACTCCCAGTTCTTAAACCAAGCTCTTCATCTAGTGCTCTTATAATCGCCATATTCAATGACTCCCCTGACCTTACATGGTCTCCAAAAAACATATTTTTACTGCCATTATAAATCTTTGTACTAGCCCTCTTACTAAGAAGTAATTTTCTAGAGAACATATCCATTAATGTAAAATGTACCACAGGGTGAAGAAGCTCTCGGTTGCGATGACATTCATACCTACTAGCTTGACCAATAACACGACCCTCTTTGTCTACAATGTCTAACATCTCTTCTTTAGAATCTTTTTCAAGCGTAGGAATATATTCCGCCATTCCCTATTTTAACACACTCTAATACCTCTAGAACATTACTATATGATATAATCTCCTCATAATGACAGATACCTCGATAGAGTTAAAAACAATGGAAATAGAGAATACAAACACACCCTCTATTCCTACAGATGAATTCTTGCAAGAAAAGAAACGAATTAGAGAAGAAAGATACCTAAATTGTGAGAACAATTTAGATATGGACTATCTCTACCAACTAAGAGAATATAAACTCCTTTGCTACACTCAACCTGAAGAAAAGGCATACAAAGGTAACTTCATATGGGATATACAATCCTTAAAAGAAATACCTTTAAAAGAAGATGTAGATAGAGAAAAACTTTTACAATTCTTAATACAAAAAGACGACGACGAAACCCCATACCAAAAGTTTGAGGAATTACTAAGTGATAATCCAAACACATTAGTAACTGCTATGACCCTACTTACAAATAATTATAATAGGCTAATAATTGAAATCAATTCTCTAAAAGAAAGAACTTACTATCCAAAAGATCCAACTTCAACACCAACAGCTAATTTTCTTTTTACAGTTGAAGAAGAAAAAATGTTTTTTACCGGAATAACCTTACTCAATGAGTTTAATAAAATACATAAGGATGAGTATATTAAAGAACTCATAAAAGAAACAGAGGGTATAATATGTCAATGCAATGAAGGTTTAATTGGAAACATAGCTAAGAAATATTTAAGAAGAGCAGAAAGAGATGATCTCATGCAAGAAGGACTTAACGGTCTAATAACCACTATAAGAAAATTTGACATAGACATGAATTTAAAATTCTCTACATACGCTACTTGGTGGATTAAACAAGCAATAAAGAGGTCCGTAGGGTATAATAACTCCATTAGAATACCAGAACACATGTCTTTAAGAATAAATAAGATTTTTGAAATACAACAAAAACTTCAAAACGAAAGACAAAAAGAAGTAACTCTAGAGGAGGCTATAGGATACTGTGCAAAAAATGACATTGCAGATATTCCTGAGGATCATACAGATCTTAAACAAGCTTTGTTGCAGAAAATGACGCTCTCTTTACAAGAATCTTTTAGTAATAACCCTGAGGATGAGAGTACTCTTCTTGACACTCTTGAAGACGAAGGACCAACTGTAGAAGAAATAGTTGAGGAAGAAGAACTGAAATCATTCATAAGGAATCTTCTAAAAGAATCTGGTTTAGATCTTAGGTCTGAATTTGTACTGCTATTAAGGTATGGGCTTGTCGAAAGCTTAAACAAAGATGTTGAGCATCACACTCTTGAAGAAATAGGAGAAATCCTTGGAGTTACTAGAGAAAGAGTAAGGCAAATAGAGAGTGTTGCTATTAGAAGAGTGAAAAGGTACTGCGAAGAAAGAAATATAGCTTGGTCATATTAATTACTAAACCTTTGTTTCGAAAATTTACCCCTATACGATATAATATATACGTAGGAAGGTGTGAGTTGGTAGAACCTCTCTATATGCAAGTCAATCTACCCTGTTAATCAGGATGAGGCGTTTAGCATATCTTCGGTGCAAGTCCGACTTCCTACACAACTATAATATATCCCACACGCAGTCTTAAAAGCCCTCTTTTAATCTAGATTTAATAATTAAGATATAGAATGGGGAGTATGAAAAAACAAATACTCCAAGTAAAAGGATTGAAAATCGAAATACTAAGAAAGGGAGAAGATGATTATATTTCAATTACTAATATTGCTAAGTTCTGTCTTAACACATCAAGAACCAAATGATGTTATCAAAAACTGGATAAGATCAAAGAGTGTAATAGAATTCCTGGGTCTGTGGGAAAGAATAAACAACCCTAATTTTAAACAGGTCGATTTCGACCCCTTATGGCAAAATGCTGGGACTAATAGTTTTGTACTAAGTCCTAAAAAGTGGATAAAACACGTTAACGCAATAGGTATTATATCAAAAGCTGGGAGGTATGGAGGGACATACGCTCACAAGGATATTGCATTTGAATTTGCATCTTGGATCTCTCCAGAGTTTAAACTTTATCTAATAAAGGAATTTCAGAGACTAAAAAGATTGGAATTAGAAAAAACATCTTCTAAGTGGGATATCGCTCGTACCCTGTCTAAAATAAATTACAAGATTCAAACTGATTCAATAAAAGAAAACATAATCCCTAAAAAAATAGACAGGAAGGATATTCCCCTTGTATACGCTAACGAAGCAGATATACTAAACCTTGCACTATTTAATAAAACGGCAAAGGAATGGAAAGTGGAAAATAAGAAAAAGAAGGGAAATATTAGAGATTTTGCAGACATTAGACAATTAATTTGTCTTTCTAACTTAGAAAGTATAAATGCAGAATTAATAAGGGACGGTATATCAGCAAAGAACAGATTAAAGAAACTAAACAGTATCGCTATAATACAAATGCAATCCCTTTTATCAGTTAAAGATATAGAGCGTATTAGTAAACAAGGGGAGAAATAAAATAGTAACATTTTACTAACTAAAACATGCCTCTGTCCTAATCCCTGATAGTATACATCCATATTTATATCACCAACACCCAAGTACTGTATAATTAACCATGAAAACCGACTTCAAAACTCTAAAAGACTTACACCAATACTACGCTGTACACAACACCTGTGAACTTAAAAAAAGTGCTACTCAACCAGTATATGAAATCCAACCACCCTCCTCTGGCATCCTCTTCATAGGAGAAGCCCCTGGTAGAAACGAAGACCTACAAGGAAGACCCTTTGTAGGAGCTGCAGGTAAACTCCTAGATGAATTACTTAAAACCATTGACCTTACAAGAGGCGAAGTCTATGTAACCAATGTTGTAAAGTACAGACCACCCCAAAACAGAGAACCAAACATTGAAGAGAAGAAAGCATGTAGAGTATGGTTAAACAGTGAACTACTCTTTGTAAAACCTAAAGTTATAGTGACATTAGGAAGACATGCATTAACTAAGTTCATACCAGATGCAAAAATATCTACAGACCATGGCAATTCATTTCAACACCCTACTGGAATACCTGTCTTTGCAATATACCATCCTGCTGCAGCTTTGTACAACCCTAATCTGAAAGAAACAATGGTTAAAGATTTTAAAAAGTTAAAAAACTTTTTAAAAGACTTAGAAAACAAACCTAAGGTAAATAAAAAGAAAAAGGAAGAGATTGAAAAGATACTAACTCTCTAATCCTTAATATGATCCCAACCCTCATCATAAAATATTTTCTCTGCTACAGTTTCGTAATTAGAACATAACTCCTTTTCTTTAAACCAAATCTTTATCTCCCTCTTAGCATTCTCTACGGAATCCGAAGCATGAATCATAGTCCTAGTAGCCCTAGAAACATAATCTGCAAGAGCGAAAGTGTCAAAAGAATAATCATCCCTAATAGTACCAATATCCCCAGACGCAGGACTTGTACTACCCAAAGTCTTTCTTACCCCAGATATTACTCCATGACCCTCTAGCACCATTGCAATTATTGGACCACAAGTAAGATACACAACATTGTGCTTTCTAATAATCTTACC
>CAYGKF010000039.1:0-6853 GCA_964350615.1 uncultured Candidatus Saccharibacteria bacterium | reverse complement strand
CTAAGAATTCAACTAAATTAAAACTAACACCAAACGCAAGCAATATTATTTCTAATATTAAAATTCCTACTAAAAGTAATGAAGCAGCTTTTGTAGATTTCCCCCCAGTTCTGTAAGCTTCGTAAATAGCAGTGGGCAAAAGTAATACTACTGGCCATAGAGCATTGCCCGTAATTAGACCTACGACAATACCAATTAAGGCTATTATTGTGACAACAGTGCAAATATGTGGGGCATACTTTGTAGGTTTAACACTGTAACTGAAGAAACCAGAGCCTTGTTTGGATTTAGGTTTATTATCACTCATTGATATATTTTGAAAATTAAAATATTAATTACCTGTTATTTTATACCTTATAATTCTCCCCATCACAAATAATTTTGTAGTTATCTACCATGTATCATATAATCCCAAATATAATGAGGAATAAAAAAAGGAAATTTGAAGAGGTAAAAGGTTTTAGTAACGTTTTGGAATGGAATACACCAGAGGTTAAGGATAAGCTAAAGAAATTGTTAAAGGAGTATAACAATGTAGTATTGGAATTAGGTTGTGGGAAGGGAGAGTATACGGTGCAGTTAGCTAAGAAGTACCCAGAGACTCTTTTCATAGGTGTAGATATTCAAGGAGAGAGGATATGGGGGGGAGCTAAGGATGCATTGGAGGATAAAATATCTAATGCATATTTTTTAAGAATACAGGTTGAGAATATTAAGGAATATATTCCTAAGAAAAGTATTAATGAAATTTGGATTACATTCCCAGATCCTTTTCCAAGGGAAAGGCAAAGTAAGAGGAGATTAACATCTCCTAGGTTCTTAGAGATATATAAAGGGTTGTTAAAGAAGAATGGGGGTAGTACATCTCAAGACTGATTCATTTGAGTTGTATGAATATAGTAAGGAGAGTGTAGAGAGTTCTTCTTTCAAAATACAGGAAGATATTGGGGATATATATTTAGAAGGATTAGATATATCTGAAGATATTAATAATATACAGACAACTTTTGAGATAAAGCATCTTAGAGAGGGTAGGAGTATTAAATATTTGAGGTTTGGTTAATTAATTCTCAATCTTTTACGGTTTACAGTAGTACCGTAATCAGGTTTAAAATCTTCATCCCAAGGGTCTTCGTCATCTTCATCGTCTTCAAATTCATGATCTTCCCATTCTGCAGAATCTAATCCTCCATAATCCTGTTCTTCCTCATCCCATATTTCTACATTATTTCCTAGAGGCATTATTTTCATCTTATTGAAATTAGATATAAAAAGTCTAGCATATTTATTTAGAAACAACTATTTTTAAACTTTACAAAAGAAAATTTTATGTATACAATACCCTATACTTTTAATTTAGACGCGCTATAGGTTGGCGGAATGAATGAATTATTCAAGAAAAGAAGAAGTGTCAGACAATTCAGCAATCAAGAAGTTAGTAAAGAACAAGTACGTAGCATTCTATGTGCTGCTATGGTTAGTCCCTCTGGTAATCATGTTAATCCGTGGGAGTTTGTTGTAGTAAGAGATAAGGAGAAATTATCCCAATTGGGTGAGTGTGATCAATGGCAATCTTTTATTGCTAATTGTAATGTTGCTATTGTAATAATAGCAAAGGAGAGTGATACAGATATGTGGTTAGAAGATTGTAGTATTGCAGGAGCACATATATATCTTGAAACAGCTAATCAAGGTTTAGGTTCTTGTTGGACAAGAGTTAGAGGAGGACAAACACCTGATGGTAGAGATAGGGAAGAGTATGTAAGGGAAGTATTAGATATTCCCAGTGAGTATAGAGTAGTAAATATTATGGCAATAGGGTATCCCGTCACGCAACCATCTCCACATAGAGAGGATGAATACGATGAGAGTAAGGTTCACGAGGATATGTTTTAATACATATATTATACCAGAACCTCAAGGTGTTCACAATATTGACTCAATATGCCTTTTTTTGTTAATATTCCTAGATTAATATGTTAAAGTATTTAAATGGATAAAAAGGAAAAGGATGTTTCTTTTAAGGAATATTTTCAAATAGCGTTCTGGTCTCTTAAAATAGTATGGGGAATATCTCCTTCTTTAATAATAATGTCGCTGTTGTCAGAGGTTGTTAGAAATCTAAGATCTCTGGTTAATATATACATCTTTGCAAGATTAATAGACGAATTAATCAGAATGGCAACCACTGAAGGTACTCAGGTTAGAGATTTGGTCCCTTTTCTTTTAATATTTCTACTTGTAAATCTTGCTTTTTCTGCTTTAGATGAATTAAGACATTACTCAAATCGAGTTTTAAGAACTATCTCGCGACCGTATTTACAAAAGCTTGCTTATGAGAAATGTAATATTCTAGGTCCTCAAACACTGGAATTACCAGAGGTAGCTAATACTCATCAAAAAATGCAGGACTGGCTGAATTTTATAATGGAAATTAGTGGCAATGTTGTGAGGTTAATTTCTGCTTTTGTAAAAACTCTTGTTGCAGGTTCAATTATTCTAAGTCAGGTTCCCCTTGTGGTCCCATTTATTCTTGTTCTATCTGTTATTTATTTTTTCCAAAGAAGATACTTCTTTAAGAAAGATTTTGACTGGCAGACAAGTGACAAGCATGTTACTGGAAGAAGAAAGAGTTACTGGACCTCAGGAACGATAGCGGACACTCGTTTTATAGGAGAGGTGTCTATTACTGGGGCTTTCAATTATCTGGACAGTCTGTTTACAAAATTCTTTGACTATTACAACAAAGGATATATGAAAATAATGAAGGGGTCTTCCCTAAGTGGATTCTTTCTTTCAATCTTAAGTAATATTGTAATTCTTTTTGGTTATCTTCAGGTTTTTGCTCTTCTTCTCCTTGATCAGATATCTATTGGAGATACAACATTTTATATGAGTTCCATTAACAATTTCTATGAGGGAGTAGAGAGTTTCTTTGCAGAGGCAATTGCTTTCCGAGATTTTGTAATGAAGGCCAGGGAAGTTTATAACTTTTTTAACCTTAAACCTGTTGTTGCGGATGGTGACATTAAGATTCCAAGGTTGGAGGAAGCTCCTAGGATAGAGGTAAAAAATATTTCTTTTCACTATCCTAATGATGAGGAAAATATTTTTGAAAACTTTTCTTTAAAGATAAAATCTGGAGAAAAAATTGCCATAGTGGGAGAAAATGGAGCGGGGAAAACAACTTTGGTTAAGTTACTAGCTAGGATTTATGACCCACAAGAGGGGGGCATTTTTGTTAATGATACTAATCTTAAAGATATTAAATTGGATGACTGGTACAAGAACATAGGAGTTTTGTTTCAGGATTACAATTTCTATGGTCATTTAAATGCAGAGGAAAATATTTATTTAGGAAAATCTGTAAAAAAGTTAGATAAAGAGAAAATGATAGAAGCAGCTAAGAATGCAGATGCTCATGATTTTATAAAAAAGTATAAGGATGGTTACAAGACAATATTAAGTGAAAGGTTTCAGGGAGGTATTAGACCAAGTAATGGTCAAAGACAAAAGATAGCAATAGCTAGATTCTTTTACAGAAATGCACCAGTTGCGATATTTGATGAACCTACATCTGCTATAGATGCAGAGTCAGAGTATAGGATATTTAATAGAATATATGATTTTTTTGAGAATAAGACTGTAGTAATAATATCACACAGATTTTCTACTGTAAGAAATGCAGATAGAATAATAGTATTACATGATGGAAAGATTGTAGAAGATGGTACACATGAGAAATTAATGCAAAACAAAGGTAGATACTTTAGTGCGTTTACTAAACAAGCAGAGGGTTATGTACAATAGCCCTGTTTAAGATACTCGAAACGATTGATTGTTATCTTCCTCTTGTCTCAGGGATTTCTATATTCTCAGGAGCATTTCCTTGTTGCTGTATTACATCATCTCCCATATTTTGAGGAACATTCCTTCCCCTTTGTATTGCTTCTTCTACAGTATCATCTTTTACTTGCTGCCCTATATCATTCCCTCTCTCTTGTGCTTTATCAATAGTTTCTAACTGCCTATCTAAGTTTTCATCGTATTGCTGTTGTACATTCTGTATAGCTTCCGTTGCCTTCTCATTCACTTGATTCTGTTCTAATTTTTGTTCTACGGTTTGTAATCTCTCTTGTACTCTTGTTCTTTGTTCTGCCATTAATTGTAGACCTTCTTCTAACTGCTCATCTGTAACATCATCTCTCTCAGCCATTCTTTCTACTTGTTCTTGTCTTCTTACTAAAATCTTTTGTTCTAACTCTGTTTTTGCGACATCATCAAAAGTAAAAGCCCTCTGTATATCATCTGCTATACCTTGAACTGCAAAAAGAGGGTCTGCTGGTGTTGCAGCGTATGACTCCCTAACTAAAAAATATCCTCCAACTCCGAGGATTGATCCTACTGCGAGGATTATTCCTAATATTTTACTCATAGTGCTTTACATTTAAAATTAATATATATACTATTAATATGTTACTACTTTTGTATTTAAATTCAAGTTATGCCCAATATGAAAAAAATATTTCCTTTATTTACTTTACTTGTTGTTCTTTCACTCCTTTGTGTGGGTTTTGTACATGCACAAGAAGAAGTGCAAGGAAGAGAGGTTGAAGAATTTCCTACATATACCATGGAGGAGGTAGCACAGCATAATACCCCTGATGATTGTTGGATGGTATTTGAAAATAGTGTGTATGATTTCTCGGAATATTTACCAGACCATGATAAATTTATGGATATTAGAGAGTGGTGTGGTTTAGATATGACTCAAGATTTTAAGGACAAGGCTGGGATAGGAAGGGACCATAGGGAAGGTACGTACGAACTATTAGAGCAGTACAAAATAGGGGAGTTAGAGGGAGAGTATGATCTAGTAGACGCTGAAATAATTTTAGATAATGTAGAGGAAGAATTAACTCCAATATCTACATCTAGGGAATATAATATTTTAATACCCTTTGTTTTAACTACAGTTCTTTATTGGGGTATGTACTTCTTAGTAAAGGCTAATAAATTCTTAGGAGTTTCTATTCATAAATACAACGCTTTTTGGAATACAATACTCTTACTTCTTCTTTTAATTCCAGGTATGGCTTTTGGGATATTCATGATGGTTCGTACAAAGAGGTCTGAATTATGGAACATTGATTTTGACTTTATGTACTGGCATGTTGAACTTTCTTTGGTAATGGGCTTTATAGCAATATATCATTTCATCCAAAGAATACCTCAATATCTAGCTCAAATGAAAAGAGAGAAAAGTGTTTGACCCATTAGTAAGTATCTGTAAAAATAGGGGTAATATAATTTTTAAATATATTTAATATGAAAGTAGTATTAGACAAAGAAAAATGTGTACTATGTTTTTCTTGTGTGGCCATTTGCCCAGAGGTTTTTGAAGGAAAGGATGATGATAGTGTAGATGTTAAGGATGAATACAAGGGTGTAGATATTACAGACCCAGAATTACAGGCTAAGGTTAGAGAAGCTGCAGCTGCATGTCCTACGATAGCTATAGCGGTTGAGGAGTAAATATGGATGATTGTATATTCTGTAAAATTGTAAAGGGAGATATTCCTGCATACAAGGTGTATGAGGATGAGAGGGTTTATGTTTTTCTAGATATTAATCCCCTAAGTAAGGGGCATACGTTAGTCCTTCCTAAGGAGCATTATGTAAATATTTTGGATGTACCTACTGATTTGTATGGATATATGAATGAGGTTGTAAAAAAGGTAGCACAAAAAATACAGGATGAGTATGAACCAGAGGGGATATTAATAAACCAAAATAATGGAAGAAAGGCAGGGCAAGAAATAGATCATATACATATACATGTAAAACCGATATATGATGATACTAAAGTATTTAGGGAAGGTAATCATAGGAAGCAATTATCTGAGGATGAGATGAAGGAGATACAAGAGGACTTAAATATTAGTTAAGGTTTTTACTCTGAGAAGAACTCCAGTATATTCTCAATATATTCTGTATGTATATTCCAATGTGTTTTACCTTCTAAGGTAATTAACTCAACATCCTTATTAAATGAAGCTAACCTATTTACAAATGTAGTAGATAAGGAATATCCGACATTTACATCAGCAGTACCATGCCATATCTGTATGTCAATATCCCTAATTTTTTCTACCCTCTCTGCATCCCACTCATTAGACCTAGTAGTAGGTGCAAGTAATGCAATCTTGTTAACTAATTCAGGATATCTAGATGCAAAATTCATAGTAGGTAATCCCCCCATACTGTATCCAACCATATTGACTCTTTGTCTAGTATCATACCTTTCTTTAATCCAATCAATCATATTTACCGTATCTTGTATAGCTTCGTCACTGCCCCAGTTAGCACCATGTTGGTTTGAGGCTGCAAATATGAAATTATGTTGTGTAAAAAATTCTCCATATATTTGTAAATCCTGCATAAATTCATCTTCGGTATTAGATGTTACAGTAGTATTTGAACCATGGCTGTAAACAATAATTCTAGGAGCATTATCTTCATCTATTCTAGAAGGTAGTGCGATGTATGCATTCTCTCCTCCTATACTCTCATAAAGTTCTTCGTAGTGAGGATTATCATATTCCTCTTCTTTATCCTCTAATTTCTCCTCGTCGCTTTGTTCATTATTTTGTTCAATCTCTTGTTCTTCATCATGGTCAAAAATTTCTATTCTTGGAAAAAGTATGGTATATGCGAAATAAATAGGGATTGCTATTAAAAGAAGAAAAAGTACTATTATAAAGATATCTTTTAATCCTATTTTATCATCCGACGTATTTATATTGCCCATAATTTATTATATTGTGTTTTACTATTTCTGTCCATTGAGGGT
>CAYGKF010000038.1:0-7145 GCA_964350615.1 uncultured Candidatus Saccharibacteria bacterium | reverse complement strand
ACTCGAACTTGTTCTTGGAAAGATATTGCTGAAAGGAAGCTTTCTGTGTGCAAGGATGATGTCTTTATACCAAGGATTTTAGGGATTATCAAGGCCCTGTTCTTACCTTCTTCTAAAAGAAGGTCATTCTTTGCTTCTGCTAGGTATTTATTAACAAGAGAACCTACTAAGTAATCAGATTCTCCTGATTCAAATACTTTTCCTAGTCTCACCATTTGTCTTAGAATAATTTCAATATGGACATCGTCTATTGGTACTCCTTGTTCGTTAAAAACTTCTTGTACTCCATCTAGGATATATTTTTGAGCTGTTACTATATCTGCAACCTCTGTTAATTTCTTAGGGTCTACTGAACCTTCTGTTAATTGGTCACCAGCTTCGACTGTTTTGTCATTTTTTATTAATATTTCTACCCCAGGAAGGACAGAGATAACCTCTTCTGCTTTAACTCTTCCTTTTGTTGTTAAAATTCCACCTTCAATTGTAACTTTAGCATCAAATGGCGCTTGTCTTTCTATCTCTTCGGAATCTATATACATTACTTGACCTGATTTAACATCTTGGCCATCTTCTACCAAAACTTTCTTAGCTTTGGATATTACATAATGTCTTGTCATTCTCTTTTCTCCAACTATTGTTATTACTGCCGATTCATCTTCTGCTACTTCTACATGGGCTTTTCCATCTATGGATGCAATTTCAGCTTCTGCTTTAGGTGTTCTTGCTTCAAAGAGCTCTTCAACCCTAGGTAAACCTTGTGTAATGTCAATTTTAGCAACTCCTCCTTTATGGAAAGTCTGCATAGTCATCTGTGTACCAGGTTCTCCAATGGATTGTGCTGCAATTACACCTACTGCTTTACCCATTTCTATTTCTTCGTCATTTTCTAAATTCAAACCGTAACATTTCTTACACATTCCTAAAGGAGCTTCACAAAGAATTGGGGATCTTACAAATACCTCTTCTATTTCTTCTGCTACTTCTATTTCTTCTGCTACTTCTTTTGTAATTATTTCATTTTTCTTTGCAATAGTCTTCCTTCCTATCTTAAGGTCTTGTGCAAGAACTCTACCGTAAAGTCTATCTTCTAAATCTATTCTTCTGTCATCATTTCTCTTTATTCTAAATCCTTCTCCTTCATAACCACAGTCGTCAAATCTGATAATAACATCATGAGCTACATCTACTAATTTCCTTGTTAGGTAACCTGAGGATGATGTCTTAAGAGATCTGTCAGCGATACCTTTTCTACCAGCGTTAGCAGAAACGAAATATTCAAAAGCACTTAGTCCGTCTCTATAGTTACTTTTAATAGGCATAGGTACCCAGCTTCCTCTTGAGTCTCTTACCACACCTTTTATTGTAAGAACCTGTCTTGCTTGAATCTTACCTCCATTACCTCCTGATTCAACCATTTGGTAAATAGAATTATCTTTTTCTAATTTCTCCCAAGCTTCATCTGCTAGTTCTCCAGCAAAGTCATCCCACATGTTTGTAGATATATTAATTTTTTCATTCTTTGTCATTAATCCTTGTAGGTAGTTTTCTTGAAGCTGTTCGTCTTTTTCTTCAATTTTCTTTATTTCAGTTTCTAAATCAAAGTCTACTTCACAATCCTGCATTGCAAACGAGAATCCTAAGTCTGTAGCATACTTAAAACCAAGAAGCTTTAGATTGTCTAAAATTTCAACAACTATTTCTAAAGAATTTTCTTTCTTAATTTCAGTAATTATTTTATTAACTGTTCTAATATTTATTTGTTCATTTATGAATCTATAATCTTTTGGAAGAATACTATTAAATATGACTCTTCCTGGAGAGGTGTTTATTGTTTTACCTTTAACTTTTACAACTATTTCTTCCTCTATTGGGATTTCTCCTCTCTCATATGCTCTAATGACTTCATCTTCATTAGCAAAGAGTCTTGGTTTTTCAACTTTCTTCATTTCTGTCATTAAGAAGAATCCTATTAACATGTCTTTTGCAGGAGTTGCTAAAACTTGTCCGTTAGAAATATTTACAATGTTTTTGGAAGACATCATGTCTTTCCTTGCCTCTTCTTCTGCTTCTTTTGTTAAGAGAATATGTACAGCCATTTGGTCTCCGTCAAAGTCCGCATTAAATGCTTTACAAATCAATGGGTGAATTCTGATAGCTTCTCCTTCTACTAGTTTAGGGTAGAATGCCTGTACACTGTATTTGTGAAGTGTAGGAGCTCTGTTTAGTAATACTGGTCTGTTTTTTATAACTTTTTCTAAAATGTCCCAAATTTCATCTGATTCTTCCTCTACCATTTCTTTTGCAATTCTTACATTTGGTGCAAGTTCTTGGTCTAAGAGTTGGAATATGACAAAAGGTTTAAACATTTCTAAAGATATGGATTTTGGTAGTCCACATTGATCAAATTTAAGACTTGGGTCTCCTTCAATTACTGCTCTTCCTGAGTAGTCTACTCGTTTACCAAGAAGATTTTTTCTAAAGATACCCTTTTTACCCCTAAGATCATCTGTAAGCGCTTGGTAAGGTAATCTTTTACTGTTTCTCATTGGTTTAGAAGGTCTGTGAGAGTTGTCGATTAAAGCATCTACAGACTCTTGAAGCATTCTCTTTTCATTTCTTAAAATAACATCTGGTGCACCAATCTCCATTAATTTGGCAAGCCTGTTATTTCTATTTATTACTCTTCTGTAAAGGTCATTAAGGTCTGAAGTTGCAAATTTTCCTCCTGAAAGAGGAATTATTGGCCTTAGCTCTGGAGGTAACACTGGTAATGTTTCAAGCACCATCCATGTTGGACTTACATTATTGTTCTTAAAACCTTCCAAGTATTGTATTCTTCTTGTTGTCTTAGCTCTTTTATCTCCTTTTTCTCTGTCAGCCTTTATTCTTAACTTCCTCATTTCTTTGTCTATATCTAGCTTCTCTAAAAGCTTTTGTATAGCCTGAGCTCCCATCGTAGCCTCAAAGAAAACAAGGTCTCTTTCTACTAGATCTATATATTCATCCTCTGACAGTACTGAGCCTGTTTTTAGCTTAGAGATTATCTCATTAATTCTTTCATAGAAAGCATCTACTTGCTCTTCTCTTTCTGCAAATTCTTTTCTAACCTTAGCAAGAGCTTGGTTTCTCTTGTGTTCTATTTGACTTGTCTTAAATTCTTTTTCTTTTTTCTTGTCTTTCTTTAATTCCTTAAGTTGTTCACTAAATTCATCCTTTGTAATTTTTAATTCTTCCTTTAATTGTTTTTCTAATTCTGTTATTTCTTCTTCTCTTAATGCTAAAGCTTTCTCTGCCATTTCTTTTCTCTTTTTCTTTTCTACCTCAACTACCATGTATCTGGTGTAGTAAATAACAGAAAGAAGTTTTTTGTGAGGAATTTCTAGAACAATAGACATCTTATGTGGAATTCCGTATGCAAACCAAACATGGGCAACTGGAACTGCTAGGTCAATATGTCCCATTCTCTCTCTTCTAGAGTCTTGTGTTGTAACTTCTACTCCACATTTGTCACAAACTATTCCCTTGTATCTAATCTTTTTGTATTTACCACAGTAACACTCGTAGTTTTTAGTAGGACCAAATATTTTTTCACAAAAGAGTCCATCTGGTTCGGACCTAAACGTTCTGTAGTTTATTGTTTCTGCTTTTGTAACCTCACCGTATGACCATTCCATTATTTGGTCAGGAGAAGCAAGTGTTATTTGCAGTACATCAAAATTTTCGAATCCGTTTTTACTTTGCTTCATCTTCTACTACCTCCTTTTTATTATTAATTGGTTTGGTTGAAATTAAATCTAAGTTAAGGCATAGAGCGTTTAATTCCTTAACTAAAACTTTAAATGATTCTGGTATATTTACATTCTCTATTTCTTCTCCATGTATTATTGCTTTGTAAGCTGCAGATCTTCCTTTTATGTCATCTGATTTAATAGTAAGCATTTCCTGAAGAGCATAAGGAGCAGCATGTGCTTCTAGTGCCCAGACCTCCATCTCCCCGAATCTCTGTCCTCCCATTTGTGCTTTACCACCTAAAGGCTGTTGAGATACTGCGGTGTATGGACCTGTGGATCTAGCATGTACTTTTTCGTCTGCAATGTGGTGTAATTTAAGTACATATTTTTCTCCTACGGTAACTTTTCTTGGGAAGGCTTTTCCTGTTCTTCCATCGTAGAGATCTACTTGTTCTGTCATCTCTCCTCCTGTTTTCTTAAGTTGTTTTTTAATCCATTCTAGATTTTCACCCTCAAATATTGGGAATGCTAATTTTTCGTTTATCATTTTTGCGTATTTACCAAAGTGAACCTCTTCTGCTTGTCCCATATTCATACGTTTAAGGAATGTAGGAGTTAAAACAATGTCTACTGGTTCCCCATCTTCTGTAAATGGCATGTCCTCTATCGGCCTTATTGCCGCTATTGTGTTTTTATCTCCGTGTCTTCCTGCAATTTTGTCTCCAAAGTCAATCTTTTTAGTATTTGCAACCCAGACTCTTACCTCATGAAGTACTCCTGGTCTTAATTTGTCTCCTTTATCTACAGAAAGTATCTGGCTTCTAATTACAATTCCTTCCTCACCGTGTGGAATTCTCAATGAGTTGTCTCTAACATCACTAGCAGATTCTCCAAAGATTGCTCTAAGAAGTCTTTCTTCAGCTGTAAGCTCTTTTTCTCCTCGAGGTGCTACAACTCCTACTAGGATATCTCCTGATCTTACTTTAACTCCAGATCTTATGATTCCTGTAGCATCTAATTTTCTTAATATTCTTTCATTAACATGTGGAATGTCTGCTGTAATTACCTCAGGACCAAGTTCTGTATCTCTTACAGAAACTGTGTGTTCTCTTATGTGAATTGATGTTAAAAGGTCATTTCTAACAATTCTCTCAGATATCATAATAGAGTCTTCGTAATTGTATCCTTCATAAAACATAAGGGCTGCTTTAAGGTTGATACCTACCGAAAGCTCTCCATCTACCATAGTAGGACCATCTACTAAAACATCTCCCTTTTTAAATTTGTCTCCTACATTAACTACTGGTCTTTGAGAGAAACTTGTGTTGCCATTACTTCTGTAAAAAGTAGAAAGTTCGTATTCCTTAACTCCTTCCTTCTTATATTTAACAGACAATCTATCTGCATCTACATAGTGAACCTCACCATCGTCTTCTGCAAAGATACCCCATGAAGATTGTCTTCCTACTACTTCCTCCATTCCTGTCCCTACGAGAGGTGCCTCTTGTTTTACTAAAGGAACTCCCTGCCTTTGCATGTTTGAACCTGTCAACGCACGCATAGCGTCGTTGTGTGATACAAATGGAATTAATGCCATACCGAGACCTGCTTGCTGACTTGCTAGGACATCTACATATTTAACAATGTCTACATCCTCCATCATGAAGTCTCCTCCGTGCCTAATAGGTACCAAAGAGTCTGTAATATTGTTTTGTTCGTCAGTTGTAATTGTTGCAGTAGAAATATAGTGTTGCTCTTCGTCCATAGCATCAAGATATTCTATTTCATCTGTAATGAAAGGAATTACCTTAACAGTTTCAAGACCTTTTATCTTTGTAAGCTTAGCTATTAGCTTTTCATCTACTTTATCCCCTCTTTTTGCAACGGTCTTTTTACCATCCTTAATGGTTTCCCCTATAATTCTGTTAGTTAAATTAGTCTTGTTATTATTAACCTCACTTACAACCTTTCTGTAAGGAGCTTCTAAGAATCCAAATTCGTTTATTCTTGCTAGCATTGCTAATTGAACTACTACACCAATATTTGAACTCTCTGGACTTGTTACAGGGTCAAATTTTGAGTAGTGAGAATTATGTACCTCACGAATAGAGAATGTTGCCCTTTGTTTTGTAATTCCCCCAGGACCTCCTGCGGTAACTTTTCTCTTGTTTTCTAATTCTGACAAAATATTGGTCTGTTCCATGAAGCTTGAAAGAGCATTTGAACCAAAAAATGACTGTATTGATGCTGCTATTGGTTTTGTAGCAACAAGCATAGAAGGAGTTACCTTTGCATCTTGTCCATACAAACTCATCTTGTCTCTAATATTTTTCTCTAGTCTTCTAATTCCGTTTGCAAGTTGTCTTTCCAATATTTCTCCAACACTTCTAATTCTTCTATTACATAGATGGTCTATGTCGTCTGGTTCAACTTCTCCATTATTCATCTGGATTAATCTTTTTACTGCAAGTGTAATATCTGAAGGATATAACATTACCTCGTCTACATTGTTAATGTCATAATTAGTACCTAACTTTCTATTTAACTGATACCTTCCTATTCTTCCTAGATCAAATTTTTTAGTACTAAAGAAATTGCTTTTAATATATCTCTCTGCACTTTCTAAAGTAACAGACTCATCTGGTCTTAGTTTATTATATATACTTATAATTGCCTCTTCCTTGTTGTTTGTAAAATCTCTTGCCAAGGTAGCCTCTATATATTTGTTTTCCTCGTGAGTATCTACATCAGCAAAAAGTTTTCTAATTTCATCATCACTTTCCCATCCAAATACTCTTAAAAGCTCTGTTATTAAAACCTTAGGTCTTTTAGGAAGTATCCTCATAGATATAACGTTACGTTTACTTGTATCTATCTCATACCAAGGACCTCTTCCTGGCATTAATCTTACTTTATACAAAGTTCTTAATGGAAGTTTTTCTGTTTCTTCATACAAGACTCCTTCTGACCTTACGATTTGGTGAGTTACAACTCTTCTAACTCCATTGAAAACAAACACACCATCAGCCGTCATAATTGGAATATCTGCAACAAAAATTTCCTGTTCCTTAATCTCTCCTGTTCTATTATTTAAAAGTTGAACTCTAGCATAAACGGGAACTTCATAGGAGAGTCCTTTTGTTATTGCTTCCTCTATATCTCTATAAGGTTCTTCATATCTAAAATCTTTAAATTCCAAAGTCCACATTCTCTCCATCGTATCTTTTACAGGATTTATTTCTGTAAACAAACTTTGAAAACCACGATTTAAGAAATCTTCAAAGGAAGATATTTGAGCTTCTATGAAATTAGGAAATTCTATGTCCCCAGAATAACCTAATCCCAAATTAACTCTTCCGGATCTATTGCGCTTGGGCTTTACCATAGGATAAATTTTTAGTAATGTTATAAGGT
>CAYGKF010000037.1:0-7300 GCA_964350615.1 uncultured Candidatus Saccharibacteria bacterium | reverse complement strand
TGGCGGAATGGACGGGACTCGAACCCGCAGCCTTCTCAGTGACAGTGAGATGCTCTAACCAATTGAGCTACCACTCCATATATTACGCAGAAAGTATATCAAACTATACCTAAAATAACAATTATAGTATTATGTTAAAGTACAGTCAGTATATATACAATAATCACTTAAAAATATGGAAACAATTAACAATAATTCTGAACAACCGTCCTCATTAGAAGAACTTAATCAGAAAATAACATCCTTAGAACAAGAAGTTCAAAAACTAACAGTAGAAAACCAACTACTCAAACAACAAGCTGTAAAAGATCCACAAACAGAACTACTTAACAAAAGAGGCCTACATGAAGCAGAAGAGAATATAGTAGCTAGTACACTAAGAGATATTACTGAAGGAAAAAATGAAGAAAGAAATATTAGAACAATATTCTTTGACCTAAATAACCTAAAAGAAGTCAATGATACACAAGGACACAAAGCAGGAGATTTTTTAATAGTGCAAATGGCACAATACATGAACGAAATTGCTAGTAGAGTAGGAGACGTAGCTTCTAGATACGCAGGAGATGAATTTGTACTCTTTCTTAGAAACGATAAAAGAAAAGATCAAGATTATTTAGATATACAAAGGGAAAAATATCCTAACCTAAAATTTTCTGCTGGAGTAGTAGACATAGACCTTAATGACCTCTACTACAAAGTGGTTTCAGAAATGGGAAATGAAAACAGAGACTATTCCTTAATCAAAGAAAGAATGCTCAGTGAACTTAGAAAGACAAAGGATCTTGCAGATGCAACTATGTATCAAGCTAAAAAATTAAACAAAGAAAAATCAAATTTTGTTTTTACAAATGCTTCTTAGTAGTCTCTATATAACTATCCTTATTCATAGCACCTATTAATCTTTCTACAACCTCTCCATTTTTAAATATAAATACTGCAGGAATACTCATAATCTCATACTCTTGAGCCAAAGCCCCCTCCTCATCTACATTAACCTTACCAACCTTAATCTTGCCCTCCATTTCTTTTTCTATCTCCTCAATAACAGGACCAACCATCTGACAAGGACCACACCAAGGAGCCCAAAAGTCTACCAAGGAAACACCCTCGTTGTTTAAAACTTTCTCTTTGAAAGTAGCTTCTGTTAAATGTAATACTGACATGATATTTACCTATTAAAACTTAAAAACCATTGGGATATGGGCATCCACTCATATTCCTAGTATAATACCATTATACCATGACAACCATAGACATTAAAAAACAAAAAAAGTTAGCAATTAAAAAAGCCGTTGAAATACTTAAAAACGGTGGGTTAATAGTATTCCCAACTGAAACATGCTACGGACTAGGAGGAGATGCAACTAACCCGGAAGCATTAAAAAAAATAATGCAGTACAAAAAACTAAGAGGCTCTAAACCAATATCCGTAGCAGTAGCAAACAGAGAAATGGCTAAGGAATATGTAAAAATAAATGAAATGGCAGAAAACATATACAAAAATTACCTGCCAGGTCCAATAACAGTAATATCCATGAGTAAAGGTAAACTAGTCCCTCCAGTAGTATCTATTCAAGGAGCAGTAGGAGTAAGGTACCCTGACTATGGTTTTACTCTCGAATTAATCAAAGAATTCGGGAAACCAATAACAGCAACATCTGCAAACGTATCCTACAGATCTGCACCTTACGACATTGAAAAACTCATTGATAATTTACCAAAGAAAAGCCTTAAACTCATAGACCTATTCTTAGACGCAGGTACTCTCCCTAAGAACGACCCATCCACAGTACTAGATACTACAAAAAACCAACTAAGTGTACTTAGACAAGGTAAGTTAGAATTTCAAGAGGCATTAATTAAAAACAAAAAGATAGAGGAAAAAGAAACATCAACTACCCAAGAAACAATATTTTTAGGAAAGAAATTTGCAGAAAAATACCTTAAGGAAAACTCCCCTGTTGTAGTTGCACTAAGTGGAGAGTTAGGAGCAGGCAAAACACAATTTGCCAAGGGTATAGGTCAGGCCTTGGGAGTAAAAGAGGTTGTAAACTCTCCTACATATACAATAATTAATGAGTATAAGTATGAGGAAGAGAGTGAAGAAAAAACACTCGCACACATGGACACATGGAGATTAGAGGACAGTGAATTAGAAAAGTCTGGACTAATTGAAAACTTAGAACAAAAAAATATAGTTGTAATTGAATGGGCAGATAAATTCTATCAGGAAATAGCTGCACTCTGTGACAATATGAATATACCAATATATAAAGTAGTAATTAAATATATATCTTTAGAGGAAAGGAATATTGAAATATATGGAGCATAATAAACCACTAATACTAGCATTTGATACAAGCTGTGATGACACCTCAGTAGCTGTTCTAAAGGGCTCTAGGGTCCTCTCTAGCATAGTATCTTCCCAAGTGGATATTCATGCACAATGGGGTGGTGTAGTCCCAGACATCGCAAGGAGGGAACATGAAAAGAATATCCCAATGGTTTATGAAGAAGCTCTTAGGAAAGCAAAGGTAAGTATAGAGAAAATAGATTATATTGCATGTACATATGGTCCAGGTTTAGCTATAGACTTAGAGGTAGGTTTAAATTTTGCAAAAGATTTAGCAATTAAATATAACAAACCCTTTATACCTGTAAACCATATGGAAGGTCATCTATTATCTGGGTTACTACAAAATTCCAAAGGTAAGACTTTTACAAAGGATATTGAGAAAGCAAAGGAAGAAGCAAAAACAGAAGTTCCTGGGTTTGTTAGTGAAGAACTATTCCCAGCCTTAGGACTTTTAATTTCAGGTAAACATACTGAGCTAATATATGTAAAAGATATTAGTCAGTATGAAAAATTAGGACAAACATTAGATGATGCAGTAGGGGAGGCTTTTGATAAAGTAGGTAGAATTCTTAATTTTGGTTACCCAGGGGGTCCTACCTTAACAGAGTTTGCAAAGAAGGGAAAGGCAGGGAAAATAGTGTTTACAGTACCTATGAAAAATTCTAATGATTTAAATTTTAGTTACTCTGGTTTAAAAACTGCTGCACTTTACAGGAGTAAGGAACTAAGAGAAGAAGGAAAGAAAGAAAAAGAATGGGTTTATGATTTCTGTAGAGGGTTTTTAGATGCAATTATTGAATCATTAATTATTAAATTAGAATTAGCAATACAGGAATATACAGATATAAAGAGTGTGTTTGTAGGAGGAGGAGTTTTTAACAGTGAAGAGATTTTAAGAGATATTGGTAGGGTAGTAAGGTCATATGATTTAAAGTATGTATATCCTGCTAAGGAGTATAGAGGAGATAATGCGGCTATGGTTGGGTTGGTGGGGTATTATAAAATTCCAAGAGGAGAGATACTTGAGGAGAAAGAAGAGATTAAAGCGGTGGACAGAGAACCGAGGTTATCAATATGAGCAATATCTTTAGTTTGTTGCAAAATCCCTAAGCTAAGAGAACTATATGCATTTTTAGTCTCAAATTTAATATTCTATAGGTTTATCTTTGCAAGGTTTCTTCTATCTCCAATAACCTATTATATTTAACAACCCTCTCTCCTCTAGAAGGTGCTCCAAACTTACAATACTGTGCTGGTGTAGCTATTACTAAATCAGCAATAAAATCATCATTAGTTTCTCCACTCCTATGAGATATAATTGCACCCATATCATTCTCTACACTCATTCGTATAGCATCTAAAGTTTCAGATACTGTCCCTATCTGATTTAATTTAATTAAAACACTGTTCATTGCTTTTTCATTAATTCCTTTCTCTATCCTCTTTGTATTTGTAGTTAATAAATCATCACCAACTACCATATACTTATCTCCAAACTCTTTAGTAAACTCCACCCAAGCATCCCAGTCATCCTCGTACAATGGATCCTCTATAGATACCATAGGGTATTTAGAATACCACTCTCTTTGTAAGTCAACCCATTCCTCTTTTGCTAGCTCCCTACCTTCACTTTTAAGGTTGTATTTATCATTATCTTCATCATAAAATTCTGAAGCTGCCAGATCTAAGGCTAACTTAAAATCATCCTTTGGTTTAAAACCAGACTTTTTAATTGCTTCTACAATTATTTCAAAAGCCTCTTCATTACTTTTTAGCTCTTGAGGGGCATATGCTCCTTCTAAGCCTAAACCTACGGAGTAACCCCTTTCATCTAGTATGTCGTGTAAGGTATGAAATATTTCTGTACTGACTCTTAGAACTTCGGAAAAAGTACCAAACTTTTTCATGTTAGGTACTAACATATACTCCTGTATATCTGTAGCCCAATTCCCGTGTTTAGCACCCTCCATCATTAGTATTTGTGGTGTGGGAACTTTAAAATTCTTCTCGTCATATTCCTTCTCCCAGTATGTCATCCCCAGGTATTGGTACAAGGGTAGACCAAAAGAGCTAGATACTGCTCTTGCAAAGGCCATTGAGCATGAGAGGATTGAATTCCCGCCTAAGTTCTTTTTAAGTTTCGTACCATCCTCATCTATTAGTAATTGGTCAAATTCTCTCTGACTAGTAAATTCTTTACCTACTAATAATTCCTTTATTTTAGTATTTACAATCTCTACTGCCTTTAGTACTCCTTTGCCATTATATCTATCTTTATCTCCATCCCTTATCTCAATAACCTCTGTTTTTCCTGTGGATGCTCCACTAGGGACATCTCCTCTTCCAATCTCTCCACTTAGGATCTCTATTTCTGTAGATATTGTAGGAACTCCATTGGAATCTACGATCTCTCGTGCATGTACATTTTTTATCTTCATAGGACTGTTTGTAATATTATGTAGTACATTTTGCATCAAAAGAAAGATTTTTGCAATTAACTTCCAGGGTCTGTCCTAGGCCTGACCCTTTAATGATTGAGTTTGTGTGTTGGGTTTGATAGAATTTGCTGTATAATATGCCGGGGTGGTGGAATTGGCAGACACGCTACCTTGAGGTGGTAGTGGGATTTATACTCCCGTGCAGGTTCAACTCCTGTCCTCGGCATGTGTTCATTAAGGGCGATTAGCTCAGCTGGCTAGAGCATCTCGTTTACACCGAGAGGGTCATAGGTTCGAATCCTATATCGCCCACCATCCCGCTAACTTATAGTAATATGCCTGAAGCTCGTATATAAAACGATCAGTTTTTCTGTATACTATGTAAATGAATAAAACATTAATCATAGATGGTCATAACTATCTCTACAGATCATATTATGGAGTTCCCTCCTCTGCAAAATTACCTAATGGACTACAAGTAAATGCATACTATGGTTTCCTATCACTATTAAAGAAAATATATGAATATGTAGCTCCTTCAAACATTATTGTTATTTTTGACTCTGAAACTGGTATTAAGGAAAAAATTAGTAAAAATTCTGAATATAAACAAAACAGAGATTACTCTGATATTAGTATGTTTAAACAGTTACCTATTATTAAACAAGCTTTGGACTTTATGAATATATCCTATATTGAACATCCTGAGTATGAAGCCGATGATGTAATAGGGAGTATTGCAAAGAAAGAATCTGCAGATAGTAAGGTATATATTTCATCTCAGGATAGAGATTTCTTTCAACTCATAGAAGAAAGTGTTTCAGTATTAAGAACAGAGAAGGGTGAGGTAATAGAATATGACAATAGAGTGTTTGAAGACAAGTATGATTTTAGTAGTTATAGATATTTGGAATATTTATCTTTACTTGGTGATCCGAGTGATAATATAAAAGGAGTTAAGGGGATAGGTAAGAAAACTGCTTATAAGATTGTTACTGAACATACCTATATTTTAAAAGACATTAACAATTCTCTTTTGTTGGAGAATACAGAACTAGTTAGAGACAATATACAGTTTCTTAGAATAGATTGTGAACTACCATTGAAATATATGTTTTTAAGGTTTTCTAAGAAGAGAATATTTATGAACTCCAATGATGTATTAAAGGAGTTAAATCTGTATGATTAATACAATGGAATTCTTAAGTTCCAAGCTATCTAGCACATCGCACCATTACAAATTCCCTGATATAATATTTTAAGCGACTATCCGTGGGCTGTTAGCCCACGGCAGTAAAGCTCTTTGATAGAGATGTGGTAAATGGTAGACTTCAGTGATGAAATCAATGAAGTCTACGTCACAAGCAAGATACGATTTGAGATACCACTTTGTCTGGATACCTAAGTATCGTAAACGAGTACTCACAGGTAAAATAGCAAAAAGTATCGAAGGTATGATACGGTTTGTTGCACAGATAAATGATTGGGATATATACGAGTTAGCGATACAGAAAGATCATATCCATCTGTATATGGGAGCACAACCAAAATGGTCTCCGAGTAGTATGGTACAGAGGATAAAGGGTGGAACAAGTAAGAAGATACGAGAGTTGTACCCGGATTTAGATGAAGTATATTGGGAAAATCAATTTTGGACAGATGGATATATGGTAAAAAGTGTAGGTGAAATAACAGATAAAGTGGTGTCTCAATATGTTAAGAATCAAAAAGGTAGTTAAGTTTTGAAAAGAAACCGAGGACTCTTAGTCCTCGGAGTGTCATTTTTCATAAAAACAAAGATAAAGACACCCTAGTACGATTAGAAGTTGTCCTTAAACATGACAGAGGTTCCATCGATAACAGACAACTTTTTATTTTCTGGATTATTAACTATTTTGTCAAACTCTTCGGGAGTTAACCTCCTAGGATTTTCTCCTTTTGCTTTTATTTGATACGCAAGCTTCCTCTTTTCGGCAGATATAGTATGACTCATTCCAGTGTCCTCTCTTTCTCTGAAGTCTGGAATTAGGAATAAATTACTTTTACCAGTTTCTTTATCTTTTTGTAATATGAGATTGGAACCAAACGATATCCTTCGACCTGTATTTCCCGAATCTTCTCTTGTAAAACCCAATAGTGTATGCCAATCATCGGGTTTTTCGTAACGCATTTCTTGGAAATATCTATTTGTTTCTACAACTGGCTCAATCTCTTTAGAAAACTCTGGCAGTTTACTTATAAAAAAAGCATTAAGTTTCTGGTTCACCAAATCCTCACCTAGGAGGTCTTCATAATTAGGAAAATTCTCTGGTAAGGTTATTGTAATTGATCTATTCTCTGTTTCTTCTTGTTCATTTTTTGCTGAGAAGGCATCTTTAAATATGTTCATAGGTTTTTTGTTTAAATATTATTTATATATAATATTTGAAATAATATCTAAAATCAAGTTTTTGTATGGGTCACATACATATGGGACAAATTGGGAATCTTTAAAACAAAATTA
>CAYGKF010000036.1:5304-7356 GCA_964350615.1 uncultured Candidatus Saccharibacteria bacterium | reverse complement strand
ATCCGTAATCTTCCAGTATAAATATACTCCTCCAATAGTAAAGCCCCACATTTTGGACACCTCAACTCTTTGTATGCTTCACCTCTATATTTTAACATATTTAGCGACCTCTTACCTTACAATTAAAATTGGCACTATATTCTATTCTACCTTTCTCATCTCTACCAAGACTATTTATCTCACCATTAAGAAATATTGAGTAATAATAGTTTCCAGAAGTTACTAAGGTTGAGTTCATTTTTTGATGTAATAAATCTACTGCACTCTTTAACAAGTCATATGCTGTTTGAGCCGATTCACTTCTTGAAAGTAATTCGAAGTTAGGACTACCAATAGGTAAATCAATGTCAGGTGTTTGACCTCCAGTAGTGAATACTGCAAAGACATCATTCTGAACATCAGGAAGCATATCTACAAATAAATCTGTTCCTACTATTCCGATGGAATTATCTTCTAAATATTGTGCTACTTCTAATGCAGGTAAATTCATTTTGCTGTAACTTCCTTTAATTTATTTAAGAACCTTCCCTTGTAATCTCCTAGATTTTCTTCAATAGGCTGTTCAAGATATTTAGCTTTCCTACCATTCTTAAACTTGTATTCAGGGTGTTCGTGTAATCTACTAGCATAAGGAGTGTGATAACCGAATCTAAAACCTATTTCATTTGCTAAAGGCTCTACTTTCCAAGAGTCCCTTAGTGTTCCTATACCAAAAGGTACTTGTTTTTCTGATTCATTTCCGATTATATCACTGGCAACCTCACAGGCTTGCCACAAGCCATCTACAACCCTTTGTATAATTTCCTTTGCACCCTTAGGTACTCCATTTTGCCACTCAATATCTACTTTACCCATATTTCTTACAGATTAGTTTAATATCTCTAATATGTCCTACTTCATTTTTAGGTTTATTCACTTCTAACACAACATATGTAACCGAATTGTAGGTTATTTTATCACCAATACTAGCAGTTGCTTCATCTATCGGTAAATGCACTACTAAATCACTCATTGTTTTATTGCCTTGTAGGTCTAATGTTTGTGAAGAAGTTTCTATAACTCTAGCCTTTACAGTCAAACCTGTGTCCCAAGAAGCTTCCCCGAAAGCATTTCTACTTGATTCGTTCTGAATTTTTACGGCACAATTATAGTTCATAGCTTTTGTTAAACAATTAAGATACCTTTTCTGTTCATTATGCCATGCAAGTAGTCTTTAGCTTTAGGTGATATCATTCTTCTTGTTCCATCTTTCACTTTGTAGGAATAACCATCTATATTTTCACTCTCCTTGTCAGCACCACTATTGAAGAAATCATCTCCCATCTCAATCATATATTGGACTTGAGCTAAACAAGCCTTTTTAACCATTTCAGGAATATATTTGTAGTATATGCTGTTTACTAGTGTAGCATCTTGTGTTCTAGGGAATTTTGCTAACTGATATATTCTATAGACAGAAGTATTATCTATTGCACTAGTGAAAGCCTTGTGAACAGTTATTGTTCCACTTGTACTGTTAGCAGTTATCATTCTTGATTCTCCTGCATTAGTACCACCTATTATTTCTAATATACAATAAGTAAGCCAGTTCTCAGTTGTTACTTTTATTTGGGAATTAACATTCTCATCTACGAGAGTTGTAGTAGTACCATCAGAAGCCTTGCCTGATATCTCATATCTCATAAAAGAGTTTTGAAAGCCTACATATTTATCTATTATTTCCTCGGCTAACTCCATTCTTTCTATAGCTTCATCATCATCAGTAATAGCTATATCGCAGTAGGATTCCACCTCTGCCTTTGTGATATATCCCCTTTTAGTTTCCATCATAATTTTTGAAAATTAATTTAACATTTAGGCTTCAATGTTCCTACTTTGAACTTGGTATTATCTTTATTATACCATTTTTCAGAACTACCTTCCTTCCAAGATTCCTTAGTAGAAGTTTTCCAGCTTTCTTTTGAATTAGTGTTCCAACCTTCTTTTGTAGATGTTTTCCAAGGACATTTTGCACCTATTAAGTAGATACCAAACTCGGCATATACACCACCT
>CAYGKF010000036.1:0-5204 GCA_964350615.1 uncultured Candidatus Saccharibacteria bacterium | reverse complement strand
GTAGCTGTTTGTTTACCACTTAGGTATATATTGACATCTTTTTGTCCTAAATCTTTACCAGAGAGGTACAAGAGCCTTTCAGCGACTACTGGTTTACCCTCTAAGTAGATAGTAAACTCGGCTTGTGTTGTTTTCTCTCCAGTTAGATACAGAGAAACATCTGAATACGAACTGTCCTTACCATGCAGGTACAATGTCCTTTCTCCTGAAGAACTATCTTTTCCAGAGAGATACAAATTAACTTCCTTTGATTCATAAGCCACACCAGTTAGATATAGGTTTCTTTCACTATTCCCATATTCACCACCAACTAAGTATAGGCTTCTTTCTGCAAAGGTATTATCTATACCTCTCAACCAGAGGTTTCTTTCTGCACTTGTTCCACCTGCACCTTCAAGGTATATATTAAAATCTACTGCTATATTACCTGTAAGCCACAATCCAAACTCTGCAATTACAGGTTTACCCTCTAAATAAAGGCTAAACTCTGCACTAGAAGTATCAATTCCTGACAAATACAAGTTTCTTTCACCAGACGAAGTGCTAATACCCGATAGGTACAGACTTCTCTCTGCTTGTGTAATCACCTTACCTGAAAGATACAAACCTCTTTCTCCATAGGATTCATCATAAGCTTCTAAATAAAGGCTTCTCTCCCCATAACTCGTATCCTTTCCTGATAGGTATAAACTTCTCTCTCCATTTCCTATATCAAATCCCTCTAAGTATAAGCTCCTCTCAGCATTGCCATAATCAAATGCACTAAGATACAAACCTCTCTCGCTGTTACTCGTGTCATATCCAAGTAAATATAGATTCCTTTCGGCTGTAGAACTATCTTTACCTATTATCCAAAGTGCAATATCTTCAAAGGCACTACTTGAACCATGTAGATAAAGACTCCTTTCTCCACTAGATGTGTCCTTACCACCTAAGTATATAGTTCTTTCCCCGCTAGAAGTATCTTTACCCTGCAACCATATCAACCTTTCGGCATTAGTAGAAACTGCTCCACCTCCGAAAGCTACATTAAAATAATCAGTAGATAGTGTTTGTGAACCTGTCAAATACAGATTTCTTTCCCCACTTGTAGAAGTTTTACCATGTAAATAGATATTAAAATCTGCATATGTAAGTGACTTACCAATTAGGTATATACTCCTCTCTCCATTTCCAGTTGTTTTTCCTTGTAAGTATAAGTTCCTTTCACCACTTGAAGTGTCTTTTCCTGTTAAGTACAGATTCCTTTCCTCGCTAACATCTGTTCCTGCAGGTGTATTGTCTTCTGTAGCAGAGAAGGTATTTACATTATCAACACCAGATTGATAACAAGCTGTAATATAGGCAACTGACCTACCAACATTTGGGGATATTCTGAACTCATCTAATGAACATCCTGGACCAGTTCCTGCACCAGAACCAAGTGTTAGTGCTACAGTTGCTGTCATAGCTGACACACCATTAGCATAATCATCAACAGCTAGTCTTGTTCCGTCAACCCAAATTTCACTATCACCACCTGCATCTGCCACATATATTCTCCAAACACAATGATGCCACAATCCGTCTGCAGTTGGATTCACCATGCCTGGGAAATTAGAGATCTGGTTGTATGCACCATTGTAAGTTCCACCAGATTGGTCAAGCATGAATGCACAAGTAGTTCCTGTAGAAAACCACATATTAGGTCTGCCACCAATACCACTACCTTTTCCCCAGAGAGCTCTATAATTCGTAAAGTTCCCTTCATATTTATACCAGAACTCAAATGTATATGGTCTTACTGCCTGAACCCAAGAAGCATCATCTGCAATATCATGCCCATCATTTGTATCGTATTGATATGCTTTTCCACCGATAGCACCATCAATTAAAACTGGGTCACTTCTTGTTGAAGAAACATCATTATCATTTGAAGTAGAGTCCAATAAATTAGAGTCCAAGTGATGAACCAATCCGTATCCACTATCCCATACTTCTGTTCTACTACCACTATCAGCAACATATGTCGTATTATCAGCTTGAGTAGAATCAAAATATATGTAAATTTCTGTATCTGTCGCAGTAGTAATAGTCCAATCCGATTTTGATACCCATAGCAGAGCTGTGCCATTTACATTATCCCAATCTTCAATTTCTACATACAGTTGTGTTTCTTCGTCGGATTTAGTTACAGCAATCTTTAATGAATTAGCACCAAGTTCTGTGAATATATCAGTAACATCATCAGCTCCTATACCAGAGCTATCACAAAGTTTTATAGGCAAAGGAAAGTGAGTTAAATCAGCAGAAAACTGGTCTTTATCAATCGTTATTTTTCTTCTGTGTGCCCATGTTCCTAACCATGCCATGTTATACCTCCTGATAGACTCTACAGCTTATTAAATAATCATTATCATAATAATCCGACAAGGAGGTAGATATCCCTGCAGATAATGTAAATTCTGTGTTGGCATTCGCCGAACTTTCCGTATCTATGGTTTCCCATTCATCTGTTGTTCTGTTATATATTTGCAAAAGGATATCGGAATCACTAGATGCCAAAGTAGATAACCCTTTCCAAGTTATTACAAAAGGCTCTTCTGTGTTGTTCTCATTATGGACTTTGAATAAAAAAATGTTGTATTGTTCCGTTCCAAGTAAATCTACATTCGTATCGTCATCATCTGCAACATCTGTGTAATCTTGCTCAATAAAGACTGTTGAAAGGAGAGTATCATCAGTACCCAAAGTATCGGAGTTTTCCCTACTGTAAATACTAGCAACACTACCTTCTAAATATAAAGACACATCGGAGTAACTAGTATCCTTTCCACTAAGATATAATCCTCTTTCACCAAAACTGCTATCTACACCAGTTAAATATAAACCCCTTTCACTATTTCCAGACCCCTTTCCTGATAAATAAATGTTTCTTTCAGCATTAGCAAGTACCTTACCTGATAAGTATAAGTTCCTCTCTCCGTTACCTGTACTCTTACCACTTAGGTATATGTTCCTCTCTGCATTAGCTTCTGTTCCACCACCAGCTGTGTATGTAACATAAAGACAGTACTTATTATTGTCATATACAACATACAGAGAGTTCCAGTTGTGAGCGGATATTGATGTTTCAGTAGTAGGGTGAATACCCTGATTGCTACCTCCCGCATCGTATCCCAATGCTACACAATTATATTGAAGTGTTCCTGTCGTAAGGAAGTAATCTGTAGAAGCAGATAAAGTTGGTGCTGTTCCATATGTATGTGTTTTCCAAGATGCTGTGGTACTGTTCACCGTTATACTACTTGTTAAACTGTTTGTTATGTTAGTTAAATCAGAAGACTTCCATATACCCATCTTTATAGTATCTGATGGTGGACCGCCAGTAAACTTAACATAACAAGCGATATCTGTTACACTACCTAGGTCAGATGGAGAAGAGAACTTTGAGCCATAAGGGTTGTTCAATGTAGTCCAAGAAGCCCCGTTACTTGTATAACCAAAAGTAGGGTCAACGACTACAGGGTAAACGGCTTTATCCAACCACTTCTCGTCAATAATTACTGTTAGGAGTTTATCTTCCACATCTATATTTAGTTCACCCCATATTTCACTGCCACTAGAATCAGTTACTTTAGGTCTGAAAATATGAAATGCCTTACCTGTCTTATATTCTTTATCAGGGAAGTTATCTCTTTTAGTTGAGTGATACACAGCATAAGAACCGACTACATTCTCAGGTCTAGTAGCACCATCTTTGATTTCCTTTGCAGTCAATTCGGGCTGATAAAAGAAGTCCAACCCCTTTGTCTCAATAGAAAACTCTACTACATTACTAATAGGCTTTTCTTTCAAGACAACCTCTATTTCTAATCCACCATCTTCTGCAATATCAGGCTTCTCATAAATATGAACCTCTTTTTGCCCTTTACTCCATACTAATACATCGTCTTTAACCTCAACAACCTTTGCTTCCTTGGAACTATCTTCTTTATACCTTAGGGAAAAGTTTACCTCATTATCCCACCTCTGTATTTTTGCTTGTGGATAGAACCCTTTATTATCTTTGGAATCTCCTAATTCTACTTCTATCTTGTCTTTTGGATTATCCTTTACAGCTTTATATAAGGACTGGGAGTCTTCATTTAATTCGAAATCTGCTAGTTGTATTTTACTCTTTTCTTTTGGCATCTTTTATGTTGCACCACATTTTATTTGTATCTTGCTCATCAATCCATAATTGGACTGTAAAGTCCTCATAGATTGCTTCTGCACAAATGTAGTGTTCAACACTCTCTACCCCAGAGATTCCATCAGAGATGTATTTTCTAAAGCAGTTGTATGCCTTAGGACTTTCACCCTTGAACTTTGGATTCACACTAGGAAGATTATAATGCCTATCACCAACCCATAGATTAAATGAATTGATTGTTAGATTCTTTTCTTTGAGATAGCTTTGTAGTTTCCACCATGGGGAGTCTTCTCCTTGAACTCGAGACAAAACACCTTTACCCTCGACTAAGGTTTCTCCATTAGATAAACCACATACAAACTGAATTTTACTTTCTGGTATTGTCATAATATTTTAACCCTTCTTTTGAAGTGTTCTCCTATTAAAATTAAATTCTACTGATATGTAAACTCTGTTCTTATCTTATTTGCACTCTTTGTACCAACTGAAGATGGACTTGCAGAAATAGCAATATAGAAGTCATGACTTGTTGCAGGAGTTGTACTGTCATCTATTGCTAAAGCACTTGCTGAACCATGAGCTTGTGTCCATGCAGAATCACCTTGTTCTGCTAACTGTACTGTCGTTCCTGTAGGAGCATTAGCAGGTGTAGTTCCATCGTAAGCATACATTGTAATATCTGTTACTGTGATATTTGAATCGTATGCAATAGTCATTTTCAATGCACACTCACCATCTAAAATGTTTGCCAAGGACTCTGTACCATCTCCCCAATCTCCTGTACCAGAAGCAACATATTTGTTGTTGTTTGGAGTGTTAGAGGCAGAATCATCAGTACCACCTGAGTTTCTTACATGAGTTCCACCATTGTAAGCACTTACTTGTATAGGATTCCCAAATGTTCCATCTGAGAAAGCTAAACTGTCGGTAGCTTCTATTGTTGTAGGACTTGTTCCTTGCAACACGAATGTTGTTGATAAAGCCATATTATATACTAGCTTAATTTATATATACTCAATTATACCATTTT
>CAYGKF010000035.1:0-7455 GCA_964350615.1 uncultured Candidatus Saccharibacteria bacterium | reverse complement strand
TTAATGTTTCTTTCATACTCAATAATATATCATAAAAAATAAGGCTTTGCCTCAATGACCTATAACATATAAATTTTAGATTTAACCTTGTCAATTAAACAAAAACTTAGGCATTGCCTTAAAGATAAAGATTAAAAACAATACTATGAGGCACCATTTAAAAAGTTTCTTATGCTATACTTTTAGTATACATAACTGCCCTTATGAAAAATATCGCTAAAACAAAAATAATCGCAACAGTAGGTCCTTCTTCTTGGGATAAAGATACTCTCACAGAGATGTTTAAAAACGGTATGCAACTAGCAAGAATTAATGCGTCCTTTGCGGATAGAGAAGAGGTCGAAAGAGTCTCACAAACCATAAGAGAGATTTCCCCTAGGATAGCAATTATGCTTGATACTCAGGGAACAAAAATTAGAGTAGTGGGAGTAGAAAAGGAAATAGAAGTGAAAGATAAAATATCTCTTAGTGCATCTAATCATGACGTTCCTAATAGCATTAAAATATCCTACAAAGATTTACATCAAGACATAACGAGAAACACAAAGATACTTCTAGATGATGGCACTATTAGATTAAATGTCATAGATATCAAAGGAGCAGAAATAATATGTGAAGTAATACAGCCAGGAATTCTTAGACCAAATAAGACAGTAAATATCCCAGAGATTAATCTTAATTTTCCCATATTTACAGAAAAGGATGAACAGGATATTAAAAATGCCATAGATAGTAAATTAGATTTTATTTGCATCTCCTTTGTTAGAAATGCTCAAGATATACTTTATGCTAGAGAGTTGACAAACAATACAGGGATTAAAATAATAGCAAAAATAGAAAATCAAGAGGGTTTGGATCATTTTGATGAAATTCTTGAAAAAGCTGATGCAATAATGATAGCTAGAGGGGACTTAGGGGTTGAAACACCTTTAGAAAACATTCCGGTTTTACAAAAACAAATGATATTTAAATGTAGAGCTGTCGGTAAGCCAGTTATAGTAGCTACTCAAATGTTGGAATCTATGCGAAAGAATCAACAACCTACAAGGGCAGAAGTTTCAGATGTAGCAAATTCTGTAATGGATGGTACTGATGCTGTAATGCTGTCTGCAGAGACCTCAACAGGAGAAAATCCTGTACAAGCAGTTAGAATCCTAAACCAAATAGCATTAAGTACAGAGAAGGTAATGCAATTAACCACCATATATGGGAGAACTTCTTGTCCTTTTGAGGTAGATGAATTGTGTAAGAGTACATGCCTTCTTTCTGAGAGCATTCCACTAAAGGGAATAGTAGTCCTTTCTGACCAACAAGCAACCATAGGTAGTATAACTAGACATCGACCAAATGTTCCAATATGGTCAATAAATTCATCGTTAAACAGAATTAGACAGGATTTAATATATAGAGGGGTAAAAACATATCATATTAAAGATCTTCCAGATGACAGAGATGATAGTACCAACCTTGCTATACAGACCATATATACCCATGGAGAGTTGGATTTAACTGATAAAATTGCTATTATTAGTGGTAGTTCAATAAAACATAAGGATCGTGACATAATATTAGAGATAGTCACCATCAAAGATTTATTGAACCAGTAACGGTGACGTAGCCAAGCTGGTTAAGGCCGTGGTCTGCAAAACCACTATCACGGGTTCGAATCCCGTCGTCACCTCTCATCCCGCTAACTTATAGTAAACAACATTTAGTGCTATTTGTTTACCTGTTTAAGGAATAACCCTTTTTCATTGAAAAATATCAGTATTTAGATTAAAATACCCATTATTAGCCGGGGTGGCGGAATAGGCAGACGCGCGGGACTTAAAATCCCGTTCTAGCAATAGAGTGAGGGTTCGATTCCCTCTCCCGGCAGATGATGAAAAAACTTTTAGAAGCTAATCCACATCCTCAAACTTATCCTGATCCTTATTCCCACACTTAGGACACTCCTTTAACCTCATAACCCCCTCATAAACATAACCACAAACCAAACACTTCCATCTTAACCACCTACTATCTAGATCTTCTGGAGCTAGGTCATTTAAATCATAACCCAGTTTTTCTGAAGCAACTGAATCCTCCTGTAAATTCTGTTCCTGATTCTCTACAGGAACTTCAGGAACCTGTTCATTTTTCTTTAAGATATTGTCCATCCTTCAATTTTTTTAAAATTAAATTAAAAGTCTCAAACTCATCCATACTGGATGAATCTATTACAATATCATTGTAACTCTCAGGCTTACTATAATCTATACCGTACAATTTTAGATACCTGTCCCTATCTAATCTCCATCTCTTTTTCAAATTTCTTCTTTCTTTCAGATAACCAAAAAACTTCTCTGTTTTACTACCCTCAACATCCCTTTTTCCTAAATGCCTTAATGCTCTAACATGCAACGATGCAGTCAACCAAATCCTAACAGTACAGGGAATATTCTTAATATCTGCAATACCTGAAAAGATTTTAGAGTCCAGTAATATATCCTTTTTATCAGACTCTAATATTAATCTCCTATCTACTTCTTTGTCTAATTCTAATAAAGCTTCCTTATTGGTATTTTTATAAAAATCCTCAAAATTCTTGTATCCTTTCTTTCTAACCTCTTCTCTAAACAATTTGCCTGCATATACTAAATCTAAATTAAAATGCTTAGATAACATCTTTGAAATCACAGAACAACCAGACCCCCCTGGTCCTCCTACAACAAATAAATGTCCCTTAGAATTATCCCTTACCTTTCTATCCATATGCTAATATAGTATATTAATAATCATATTATGTCGAGAAATACCAAGTCAACACGTAAACAAAGAAAAATATTTATTAAGCACAAGCCTGATAAAATAATTCTTTATTTTGCAATCATAATGGCACTTTTTGGAGCTATCATGATATTTGACGCTAGTGTATACCAAGCAACAACACTTTTTAATGACCAATTCTATTTCTTTAAACAACAACTTGTCTGGTTAGTAGTAGGAAGTGTTCCAGCTATAATAATATACCTTTGGGACTACAAAAAATTTCTTAAACTCTCCTTTCCCGCACTTATTATAACCATAGGGTTACTTGTAGCTGTACTAATATTTGGAGAAGAGATAAATGGTGCAAGAAGATGGCTCTCAATTGGACCCATAGATATCCAACCAGCCGAATTTGCCAAAATTGTTTTAATTATGTACCTTTCCTCTTGGCTTTCTAAAAAAGACTACATTTACAAAAACATGAAAGCTGCCATTGAGGAAGGTTTTTTAAAAGAACTCGCTAGCTTTCTTTCAATACTTGGGATTATTGCAATCCTTATTGTTCTCCAACCAGATTTAGGAACCACCATCATAATATGTGTTACTTCTTTTACTATGTTTTTAATGGCAGGAGAGAGCAAAGCTCATACATTAGGCTCTCTTTCAATAATACTACTCACCGTACCAATAGCCATACTTGCAGCAATTCTAGAACCATACCGACTTAAAAGAGTACAAACCTTCCTTACACTCCTTTTAACAGGGGAAGTAGGGGATGTTAGGGGCTCAGGATACCAAATGCAACAAATTTTAATTGGAATTGGCTCTGGTGGTTTTCTTGGCAAAGGCTTTGGACAATCTAGACAGAGATTTGGTTACCTTGTAGAAAATACTGCTTTTACAGACTCAATATTTGCAGTGGTACTGGAAGAACTAGGACTCTTAGGAGGAACCGTTATTATTCTTGCCTGGCTACTCTTTTTGTGGAGAGGCTTGAAAGTCGCTATTAATGCTCCTGACAAACAGGGTAGACTACTTGCCTCTGGAATAACAATATGGCTAGTACTACAAGCTTTAATGAATATGGCTGCAAATGTAGGTTTAATACCTCTTACAGGAATTCCAAATCCATTCCTTTCCTACGGAGGATCTAGCACTATCGTTACACTACTAGGAATTGCTATACTACTTAATGTAAGTAAATATTCTACAAATAATGGAAGGTAAAAAGACACTTAAAAAAAGAGTTGTAGTAACAGGAGGAGGCTCTGGAGGCCATGTATCTGTTGCTTCAGCTATAATTTTTGCATTAAAAGAGAAATATGAATTAACAAACCAAAACTTCCTTTACATAGGCGGTGATTTAGGTATGGCAAATGAGAAACCTGGTAAATCTCTAGAGAAAAAAATCTTTGCTAAAGAAAATTTTAATCAAAAATACATTAGAGCCGGTAAATTACAAAGAAGGTTTTCCTTTAGAGCCTTATATCTACTAATTAGGGTAATTATTGGCTTTTGGGATTCCTTTAAGATACTAAAGAAATTTAAACCTGACATTGTAATATCCACAGGAGGATTTGTCTCTGTTCCTGTTTGTTTAGTAGCTAAAATACTAAAGGCAAAAATATATCTTCATGAACAAACTGCAGCAGTAGGACTCTCTAACAAGATTGTAAGTAAATATGCGGACAAAATATTCATTACATTTCCATCCTCAGAACAATATTTCCCTAAAGGAAAAACTATTCACTCTGGTAATCTAGTAAGAAAAGAAATTTTTGAAAAAAGTGGAAGAGGACCAACTGTTCAACCCCTAAAAAAGATGCTAGAAAAACAAGAAGAATTTCCAATCGTATATATCTCTGGAGGAAGTTTGGGCTCCCACATCATCAACTGCACCGTTAAAGAATGCCTACTTTCTCTTCTTCAAGATTTTCAGGTAATCTTACAAACTGGAGATAATAAAGAATACAAAGATTATGAATTATTAGTAAAAGAAAGAAATAAATTAAGTCCTAATCTAAAAGAAAGATTCTATCCCATTAAATATGTTGGAAGAAAAGAAATAGGCTACTTGTTAAACAATATAAATCTTTTTGTTGGAAGATCTGGAGCAAACACAGTTTACGAAATGGGAATACTTAAAATTCCATCTATCTTCATACCAATACCTTGGGTTACACACAATGAACAGGAAAGAAATGCTCAAATATTGAAAAGCTTAGGACTTGCAGAAATACTCCCAGAGGGAGAGCTATTTTCTGAAAATTTGGTTCTTAAAATGAAAAAGTTTTACAACAAAGAAAAAATTTATGATGAGAAGAAAATAGATAAAATATTCTTAAAAAATGCTCAAAGAATAATTTTAAAAGAATTAGGCCTTTAAAATAATTATTTAAATAAGTTTTTAAAAATTAAACATGTCAGATTTAATAGTAAGAGGTGGAAACAAATTAAGTGGTCTATTAACTCCTGCAGGAAATAAAAATTCTGCTCTACCAGCACTATGTGCTACATTACTCACAGACGAGACTGTTACTCTTAGAAACTTTCCAGACCTTACAGATGTTGGCAAACTTGTAGAACTAATGGTATCTATGGGTTCTGAAATAAATTGGGACAAAGAAAAGTCTATAATAAGTGTAAATAACTCTAAATTTAGTAATGATTTTGGTCAACAAGGATTTCCATTAGGTATGAGAGGAGCAATACTATTACTTGGACCGTTGCTCGCAAGAATAGGGGAGATAGAAGTAAAAGAGGAAATAGGAGGTTGTACTCTCGGGATAAGAGAATTAGATCCTCATTTAGAAGTCCTTAAAGGGCTTGGAGCAAAGATAAGTACAAATGGAAGTATTAAGATTGAAGCAAAAGAAGGGTTAAAGGGAGGGTTTCTTTGGCAAGATTATATGAGTGTAACTACTACTGAAAACTTTGTAATGGCATCTGTAACTGCCAAAGGACAGTCTACAATGGTAAATGCCGCTTCAGAACCACATGTACAAGATGTTTGTGAACTCTTACTTGCTATGGGAGCAAAGATAGAAGGAGTAGGGACATCAAAGATAACAGTAGAGGGAGTTGAGAAATTACATGGTGCTGATTTCACAATCAGTTCAGACCATCATGAAATAACAACCTTACTTGCACTTGGAGCTATGACTGGGGGTGAAATAAGGGTAGAAAATGCTGAACCTGAACATTTCCCTCTAATACAAAAATCCTTTGGGAAATTTAATGTTAAAGTAGAATACGAAGAAGATACTGCAGTAGTTAAGGAAAACTCTCAACTGGAAATTATAGAACCTTATACCAAAAATCTTTTACAAAAACTTGAAGCTGCACCATGGCCATACTTCCCTGCAGATCTAATGCCCTTAATGATTGCTCTTGGAGTAAAGTCTGAAGGCTCTATGATGTTCTGGAATAAACTTTATGAAGGAGGATTTTTTTGGATCCCAGAAATGATTAAATTTGGAGCACATATTGTAATGTGTGATCCACATAGAATAATAGTATATGGAAATAAACCTTTAAAAGCTGCACAAGTAGATTCCCCTAACATTATTAGAGCAACAGTAGCTCTTATGATGATAGCCCTTACCGTAAAAGGAGAAAGCACTATTAGAAATGCTGACAGCATTAAAAGAGCTCATCCTAATTTCATAGAAAATTTAAATACATTAGGAGCAAATCTAAAGTGGGTTGATTAAATACTACCTAGTTTTTTAAGAAAATCAGGAACTAAGTACAACCTAATTCCATGACTACCCTTAAGTAATATAGCTACCTTTCTACCAATCAATGACTCTAACTTAATATTTAGCATTGCTGCAACTTCATCAGCAGATTCTATCCTTTCTCCTTGACCAAACTCTTCAAACATCTCTCCAACATAATATACTTCGTTAAAATCATAATCCTTAACTCTTTCCCCTAATTCCTTATGTTTCTCGACAGATACTTCACCTAACTCTCTCATATCGCCCAAGACTACTATCTTGTAAAAATCTGTACCTCCGTAAAGACGATCAAAAGTTTTCAAAGACATATCCATAGAAGTAGGATTAGCATTGTACGCATCATTAATTATTGTTATGTCATTTTTATACTCCAATTTTTCAAATCTTCCTTCACTGTTTTCAAAAAGTTCAACCCCTGCTATACAACTATCTATACCAACACCCAACCTATTTGCCGCAATAATTGCAGCCATAGCATTGTAAGCATAACCTTCTCCAAAAATCTTAAGATTAACATTCATAGTATTGTCGGAGTATTTAAAAGAGAAATGCGTACCTAATGCATCTACTTTAGCATCTATTATCTGGTAATCTGCCTCACTGCTTTTACCAAACGTAGTTATTTCTGCACCCTCTCTGTAGGCTTTTTTAATTCTAATTAATCTGTCATCATCTATATTTAATACCAAAGGTTTACCTGTTCTTTCCATATAATCTGCAAGATCCTTCTTTTCCCTGTATATATCCTCTATGCTACCAATTTTTTCCCCATGAACATGTCCTACATTCAAGAGAATTCCCAAATCGGGATCTACCGAATTAACATGCCACGCTATCTCTCCCTTCATATCCATACCACACTCTAAAACTATTGCATCATGGTCATCATACTGACTTAGTATCACAGCATTTCCCCAAACAGTATTAGATTTATCCCCATACAAAACCTTCATTTGTCTTT
>CAYGKF010000034.1:0-8101 GCA_964350615.1 uncultured Candidatus Saccharibacteria bacterium | reverse complement strand
TTCTTTGTTATTTCATCAGCCTCTACTGTAAAAACTACCCTAGGATCTACCCATACATCAGGAACCAAACTCTCCTGTATTTCTAAATTCTTTGGTTTCTTCTCTAAAGAATCCTTACTAAGAGAACTGTAAACATCCTTTAATTGCTCATCACTAAAACCAGTACCAACATTACAAACAGCCTCAAACACATCCTCCTTGTCGTTATATGCTGCTCCCAACACGGAACCCACTCCAAGCTCTTTCCTTCTTCCAGAACCCAAATTGTAGCCTACTGCGACTAAGTCTATGGTATCTACAAGACCCTTTAACATAGATTTCTTTAATTTTATCCATTCGTAATTCCTTGTACCTGGTAAATAACCACCCTCTTTTTGCTTTACTATTAGTCCCTCATACCCTTCTTTAACTCTGGTATTAAAGATTTTCTTTAATATCTCAACACTATTTACCGCCTCAGTCTCTGTTAAACCTATACCACCCTTAACATTAACCTTCTTTAATGTATCTATCCTTTTGACAGTATCTTCTTGCAGTAAAGATTTGCCATTCAGATATAAAATGTCAAAAACTACTGCCTTAACAGGAACATCCCCCTGCATATTCTTAACATCATGCTTTCTTCTCCTTTGCATAGTCTCTTGAAAAGGTAAAAACTTTTCTTTCTTAACATCCCAACCTAAAACCTCAGAATCTAGGATGAAAGACTCCTCCTTCATAGCCATAGCACCCTCTACTACCTCTGGGAACATATCTGTTACATCTTCTAAATTTCTTGTAAAAAGCTTTACATCATAGCCTTTCCCCTTTGTTTCAAAAAGAGACCCGTTCCCCTCCTCCTTTACATATTTCAACCATATTATCTCCTTTTTAGAAAGGTCTTCTTTCTTAAACTTATGTATCTGACACCTTAAACCATCATATTTAGTCTGTACCAATACTTCTTTTCCTAGTCTTTCAAAAACCTCCTCAAATGTACTAACCCTCTCTACTAATCTCGCAAGAAGAGGTATACCAGGCTGTACCTTAACACCCCCTAATCTCTTTTCTATCTCTTTTTGTTTACCTTTTTTTAGTAAGGAACAAACATAACCAATATCTGCGTATGCTCCATACACTCTGTCTAATTCATCCCTCATACCTTTATCTCCTACTACCATAACTGAAAAGACATCTAAAAGAGTTTTAGCATTTACACCAAACCTTAAAGACCCACAAACTATTCTAGAGAAATATTTAGCTTCTATTGGAGACATCTTTGAGAGGATATTTGATATTATTTTATTCTTACTCTCCATAGAGCCTGTACCCTTTGTATTAACGATTTCCCAGAGTATTGTATAAATTTTTTCTAATTGTAATTTCCCTGTTTTAAAATTAAACTCATTAGCAAAATATTCAAGAGTGTCACCTATATCTCCTAATTCATTTCTTTTTTCTTCCACATCCATATCTAGCTCCCTTGTTTTAACCATCCCCTCAAGTAAAGAAAGAAAGCTTTTTTCAGAGTAGTTAAATTCGCTATCTACAAAAAAGGGAGCTACTCTACCCAGTATCAAGTAGGAAAGAATTTGAGAATCTAAAGAGTTTAACTCTTTGTAAAAGTCAGAGAGAATCTGAGTCATTTCATTGCGAGAAGATGTACCCTCCAGGGTATTAAAAACCTTACAAACTTGGTTAAATGTTGCCTTCATGCTATTAGGTATTATAAATGTATTGGGTAGATTTAGTAGTACCTTTTTGAGAAACAAAACCTGCCTCAACTAACTTGTCCATGTCCCTTCTTACAGTCCTTGTAGATACTCCTGGAACAAGAGAATATATTTCACTTGGATCCATCACCCCCTCCTCTTTCATCCTTCCTAATATCTTAATTTGTCTTTCATTGAGATTTCCAAAGTCTTGGAGTTTTTCTCGAGCTTTTCTACCTCGCTTAATACTAGTTGCTGTTTGAGGGGTAATTTTTACTCTACCCTCCTCCTGAGGTTTCTCTTTTTCTTGATGTTCAACTTTTTTACCCTTGCCCTGCTTCAAAAATATGATCAAAAACAGGGTAAGTCCAAAAGTAAGAAGAGTTATTAAATTGAACAGTAGGGAATTGTTTTTCTCCTTGTTTGAATTCATAACATATTATATATCTATTTGATGAATTTGTTAAACACTCAAGCTTATAGAATGTTAAAAGTGTGTTAGAAAAGCGCTATAGTGCTTGTTGGGAAGGGATTTCGGACTAACTTCGACTTAGGAGTTTATTTCACTTTAATTCGGCCATGTTATCCCCTATTGAGGAGTGTACTTCCAAGGTGACATCCAAGGACACAATGTTTATCATAATATCCTCTGCTTTTTTAATGAAGTCTTCTGTTTGCTCTTCCTTAACTTCAAATATTAGCTCATCATGTATTTGTAGTAGTATGTAAGCTTTTTCTTTAAATTCTTGCTCTATTAACTCATCTAGCTTAATCATAACTAATTTCATAATATCTGCTTCACTACCCTGTATTGGCATATTAACAGCCTCTCTTTGTGCTGCCCTTACCATTCTTGTATTCTTAGATCTAAGTCCTTTAATATGTCTTGTTGTAGCAAACATACTCTGTACATAACCTTTCTTGTAGGCTTCTTTTTCCAACCCCCTTATATATTCCTCTACCCCTTTGTACTGTTCAAAATAGCTTTGTATGTACTCAGAGGCTACATCCCCATCAATGTCTAACATACTTGCTAGACCGTAGGATGTTTGCCCAAACAAAATACCAAAATTTACTGTTTTACCAATACTTCTCTCTTGCTTTGTTACTTCTTCTACCTCTTTGTTTAGTAATCTAGAAGCTGTGGCTGTGTGGATGTCTAAACCGTCATTAAAGTCTTTAATTAACAGGTCATCTTTAGAAATATCTGCCATAATTCTTAATTCCATTTGAGAGTAGTCCATAGCTACAAGCTTGTATCCCTTCCTTGGTACAAAAGACTTTCTTAATTCCTCTGCCCACTCCCCTTTAAGTGGTAAGTTCTGCATATTAGGGTTTGAAGAAGAAAATCTCCCTGAGGTTGTACCTGTTTGCTTAAAGTCTGTGTGAATGGCATTTTCCTTACCTTCTTTTTCTTCTTCAACTCCTTTACCTTTATCTTTACCCCTTCCTGTATTCCCTTCCAAAGCCATCTCTAAGAGTGGCGTTGTATATGTAGTATACATTTTGTTTAATTCTCGGTACTCTAAAAGCTTTTCTATCATGGGATGTGCTCCCTTTAATTCTTGCAATACTGACTCTCTAGTAGAGCTTTTTTTCTTGTTAGGAAGACCTAATTCATTAAAAAGAACGTCAGAGAGCTGTTTAGGAGAGTTAATATTAAATTCATGACCTACCGTATCATATATTTTTTGTGTTAATTTCTTAATACTACTCCCTAATTTACTATTCATCTTCTCTAAATGCTCTACATCTACCCCTATTCCCCTCTCCTCCATCTTCGAAAGAATTAGGGATATTGGTAGCTCTATTTTTCTTAATACATTAACAAAATATTTCTCCTTAACCTTTAATGCTTGTTCTATGCTGTATTTAGTGTAGTCGTACAGTTCTATATCGTTTGCTTTTTTAACCTGAGCCTCTCTAATGTCTTCTATGGTATCTAAAACTTTTGTAAGGTCATTAGGGGCTATTTTTTCAGAAAGAATTTGGGGAGCGTAGTCAAAGGAGAGATCTTTTAGGCTGTAGCTTCTTTTTTCAGAATTAATGAGGTGGGCAAATAGTCCGATATCGAAGGATTTTTCAAAGGGAATGTCGTGGATTCGTGAAACTGCGTTTTCTAGGTTGTAAAAAATAGTTTCACACCCAAGGGGTATCGTGCAACTTATTTCCTGGGTTAAAATGTCCTCTTTTTGCCCAGGCTTATCCACAATCCTTACCATAAAGTAGTCTGTGTCCGTTAAAGACTCTTTTTTTTCAATATAAGCAATTATTAGCCTTGTCGCATCTTTAACCCTTTTTTTAAAGTCTTCCCCTGTTACCCACTCTACCTGTGAAGAAGAGTTAAATATATCTAATTGGCTGGTAGAGCTAGCCTCCTCATTACCATCTACGTTATCTAGCTTAGGTATTAGTGACTTAAAGGAGTACTCTTTAAATATCTCTAATACTTTTTTCTTGTCAAAATCTCTTAAAAGGCACTCCTGTAGGTGTATTGAAACCCCAACTTCCTGCTCTATTTTAGCTAACTTCCTACTTAATTCTGCTTGTTCTACCCCCTCCATTAAAAGGTTTGCCGGTCTGGTCTTAATGTCTTTAAGGTTGTGGTATATCGTGTCTAAATCACCATACTTTTTTAGCAATTCAGTAGCTGTCTTTTTTCCTATACCCTTTATTCCAGGGATATTGTCTGAGGGGTCACCCGCCATAGCTTTAAAGTCTACGACTTGCTCTGGGTAAAGACCTAAATATTCATATGTTTTTTCTCTGTCGTAAGCAACAAGATCTTTAAAACTGCCAGAGGGAAGACAAACCTTAACATCTTCATTAACTAATTGCAGAAGGTCTTTGTCTCCACTGAGTATGTACAGTTCAATATTTTCATTACTCCATTTGTTTTCGGACACATATTTGGCAATAGTACCAAGGATGTCGTCGGCTTCAAATCCGTCTTTTTTAATAATGGGGATATTGAAAGCTTTAAGTATTTCTTCTACTAATGGGAACTGGTCTATTAAAGATTGGTCCGTAGGCTTTCTAGTTGCCTTGTAGTCAACAAATTCTAAATGCCTAAAGGTTGGTTCATGTGTGTCAAAGGAACAGAGAACATATTTTGGTTCAAAGCTTTTTAAAGCAGAAAGTAACATAACAGTAAAGCCGTATACAGCATTTACTTGAATACCATCTTCTGTTTGTAAATTAGAAGGATATGCATGAAATGCCCTGTGTACTATGGCATTAGCGTCTATTGCAAGGAATCTATCCTTGCCATTACTAGGTAAGGTCATACTTAGATTATACTAGAGAATTTTACTAAACAGAAATAACAACCCGTACTTTTGCGTTCTCTGTTTCCATTCCATCCCGTGTTAAAGAAACCCTTTTTGTGCGTATTCCATTAAGAGAACCATCTGGACCAGTACACTTTTTAACATATTCACATAATTGAGAATGTTTTTCTTGATCTCCTAGAAGAAGACCATCCTGATTCTCTCCGAAGGTGAGCGTACCCTCTTCTGTCTGAACCATCTCGATATCTTTAACAGGAGCAAGATCCCCATAAAGAGAATTCTTTGTAGAAGAGACCGTAAAAAAGACTCTACCTTCTCTTTCCTCAAAAGAGAACCTCATATTTAAATCTTCAAAAACCGTCTCATCATGACCAAGATCTTTCTCTTCAACGAAAGCTATTTTGGAAGGAGATACTTCTATTGGGCCTACTGTGTTAAAAAAAGTCTTATCAGGAAGAGGTTCCTGGGGAAAAGGTGCCTGCAAAACAAGTCCCCTTCTCTTAAAGTGGGTTCCACGAGTGTACATTACTGTTCTATCTCCTTTTTGTTCCATGCGATAAATAGGAACTATATAAAGAAAGTTTTTATCATCAAAAGAAATATCTGCCTGCCCATTGTTAGCATCCAACAAAGAAGAAAGTATATTTAAATTATGTTTACTATCAAAATCCTCAGGGGGAATAAAAGAATATTTGGGGCAATCTATCTCCACCCCTCTTTCAAATACAGATACTTCATCTCTCATAATAATATGATTTTAAAATTTAATAACGGAGCAATATATAGAAATATTCTATTTGCTTAACACCCCTAATGTCAAACCTAAATGAGAATGTTACATATTTACCATATTAACAGAGAATTCCAGAAGCTCATCCCTGACTCTAGTATTTCTAGATTATAGGTTTAAGATAAAAAATTACTCCTCAAAAATCTTCTCAAACTCTTCCCCTGTTACAACCTCATTATCTAAAAGCATCTCTACTAATTTCTCTACATAACCCTTCTTTTCTCTCAGTGTATTCAAAGCATCCTCGTAGGCTTTATTTATTAGGTCCTTAACCTCTTCGTCTATTATCCTAGCTACCTCTTCACTATATTCCCTACCTCCACCATATGTGTATCCTAGATGCTTAGTCTCTTCCAAATCCCCATATTTAACCATACCCAATTTCTCACTCATTCCGTAGTCCATAATCATCCGCTTAGCAATCTCTGTAACCTTCTTAATGTCATCTGAGGCACCAGTAGATACATCATCAAGAAATATCTGTTCCGCTGCTCTACCTGCCACCCCAGTTCTTAACCATGCCAACATCTGGTTCTTGTAAAGAAACTTTCTGTCCTTCTCTGGTAAGTAAACAGTAACACCACCACTAGCACCCCTAGATATTACCGAAATCTGCTCTACGGGGTCTGACCCCTCTGTAAACTTTGCTACAATAGCATGACCGGCCTCGTGGTATGCTGTCTTTTTAATGTCGTCCTGTTCCTTGTCTCCCTTCTTCTTTCTTCCTAACTTAACCTTAAGGTATGCCTCCATCAAATCATCCAGACTAACCTTCTTTCTATTATCCTTGGCTGCCATAATAGCTGCCTCATTCAAAAGATTTTCTAAATCAGCACCTGAATAAGCTATTGTTTTCTTAGCTACAGTATCTAAATCCGCGTTTCCCTCAAATTTTTTGTTTCTAGCATGTACCTCTAAAATTGCTTTTCTCTCATTGTAATCAGGCATTGGAACATACACAGACCTGTCAAATCTCCCAGGTCTTAATATTGCAGGATCTAAAACGTCTGGCCTGTTTGTTGCAGCTAATACAATTACATTCTCCCTTTCTTCTAAACCATCCATTTCTACAAGTATCTGGTTTAGGGTTTGCTCTCCTGCCCCAGAATGAAGCACTGTACCCCTTTTCTTGGCTACTGCATCTATCTCATCTATAAATATAATACATGGAGATGCCTTTCTTGCTTTGTTAAAAAGGTCCCTTACCCTAGAAGCTCCAGCACCAACTAACATCTCTTCAAATTCTGAACCTGAGGTATGAAAGAAAGGAACTCCTGCCTCCCCTGCGACTGCTTTGGCAAGTAAGGTTTTTCCTGTTCCAGGATCTCCTGTTAAAAGAACACCTCTAGGAATTCTAGCTCCCAAATTTCTGTATTTCTTAGGATGCTTTAAAAAATCAATAATTTCTGTTAACTCTTCCTTTGCTTCCTCTGTTCCAGCAACATCCTCAAATGTAATCCCTGTTCTTTTTCCCATTAAAAGCCTTGCTTTACTCTGCCCAAAGTCCAAGATCTTTCCCCCAGAGGATTGCATATTTTTAAGCATTATATAAACTAGGACTATTGCTGCTCCAAAAAATACAAAGGTTAGAACATCTCCGAAGGTAATACCTAGTTTAGGTTCGTAAAAATCACTACCTAAATCTTTGACCTCTATCCCTGCATTGAAAAGTATTTGGTAGAAATCTACTTCAGGCGGTAAGAGTGCATACTTTCTTGAAAGAACTTCCTCACCCTCCTCTTCTTTTGCTATTTCTAAAAGGATCATGTCGTCCTGTAAAACTATCTTGTCATATCTTTCTTCCGAAATATCTGTGACTACTTCACTTACAGAGACTTCCTCTCCTCTGAAACTTAAAGCTCTGAAAACATATATACCCGCCGTTAAAAGGAGAGAAAGAACAATTATTGCAACAAAACTAGGAATTCTTTTTCTTCTTTTTGGTAATTTCCTGATATCTACCTTTATTACTTTTTCATTTTTCGTTTCTTTTGATTTGTCTTTTTTTGAATTATTCATTTTCTAGGAATTTAATTTAATTCTTTGGTATGGTGGGAACTGGAATCGAACCAGCGACCTTGGGTTTATGAATCCCATGCTCTAACCATCTGAGCTATCCCACCCAAGCAACTTAGTTAAAGTCACACTATTATATCAAAGACCATATTAAAAAGGTATTAATTAGCCTTTCCAGAGTACTCTCCACTTTCAGTGTTTATCCTTACTAAATCATCCTTTTTAATAAAAAGGGGAACCTGTACCTTGTAGCCTGTCTCTAAGGTAACTTCCTTTGTTGCAGAATTAGAGGTGTTACCTTTAACTGCTTCCTG
>CAYGKF010000033.1:0-8149 GCA_964350615.1 uncultured Candidatus Saccharibacteria bacterium | reverse complement strand
TAAAGCGACTTTATTTTCCATCTCTTTTAATTCTTAGTTTATTTTGCTTTCTTCTCAACTTCTCCTCTCTTCTCCTCTTTATCTTAGCTTCCCTTTCTGCCCTTGCCTTCTCAAAATCATGTTGCGAAGTAACAAAAGAATACTCCTTGCCCATCTTAAATAAAAATTATAATTTAGATAAAACTGTGATATTACCACCAACGAACTCTCTGTAGTAAGTTCCTAATGTAAGGAACTCCTCAACTGCCTTTGCTAACTCAGGCTTGTTAGTATCATGTAGTATTATGAATCTAGGGTTTGCTTTTGAGAACTTTTCTAGGTCATGCTTTACCATATTGTAAGTATGTTCTCCATCAATGAACAATAACCCAACACTACCAAGAGCTAAACCTGCTTTCTCTGATGTAGTTGGTAAAATAACAACCCTATCATCTAAGTTCATACACTTGATATTATTGATTAAGTTAGTGGTAACAAAAGGCTCTATTATCTGTATCACACTCTCTGAAGCTAGTAACATGGTTATAGCAGACTGCCCTTCTGCACTTCCTACTTCTAAAATAGTTTCCTCTGGTTTTAATTCACTTGCATATTTACAAAGAGTTTCGCTATCTTCCTTAGTATGCCATTCCCTAGACCAACTCAAACTAGGTATTAACTCACTATATATCCCTTGAAACTTGTATTTCATCTTCTATAACTTTCCAAAATTTAGATTGAGATTGTACATTCTTTTTTATTTCATTGTAGTTACTGAAGTCCCAATCCCAAGACACAGCACCTACTTGACTATTCAATATTAAATTGCACCCACATAAATAAGCTTCTATTACTGTTCTAGCAAAAGCATCATAATCTTTAGGCTTGTGATAGAAATATTCACATTTCTGGTAGTATTTAACTAGTTCTTTTTGACTCAACTCTCCTACATACTCTATATTTTCAACAGCTTTCAAACTCTCTACAGCAGAACCCCAACCGACAGCATAGAACTTTAGATGAGGGTTATCTTTAGCATACTGTATTATGTCATTAGAACCTTTGTCCTCACACAAGTTCCCTACAAATATAACAGAATTAGGCTCTTTAGGAGTCTTACTCATTTTGAAGATAGTAGTATCTATAGGAGATGGTACTAAAGCATAGTTCTCAAAGCGATATTTTATCGTTCTAAATATAGAATCTCTATGGAAAGGACTTAGGAATATGGTCTTTCTTACCTTTGTGTATAAGTCGGGATAATTTCTAGCAACCCAATGGTCGTGTTCGTATCTTAAACACTTACCTGTAGCAACTAGTTTCTCGATATCTTCTTTGCTAAACTTCGTAATATTGTTCAATATGATTAAATCGTACTTGTCGGTATCAGGTATTTCTTCTTCTCCTGAGATTGTTTTAATGTAATGCCCCTTGCTTCTTCCATAATCAATCATTGCCTTGTTTGTTTGTTGAGCTCCTCCTTTATTTTGTTTTACAGAATAATCTGCTATCCAAAGTATGTTACTCATTTTGCATAACCTCTATAATTTTAGATTCCAAGTTATCCACAATAGCCTTAGGACTTCTTTGTTGTGCTATTTTATTCCTAGCACTTAAATCGTACAGGTGAGGTAGTCTATCTACCAAATCTCTAATACCATCTACATCATCAACATCTACAAAGTGAACTCTATCTGAATACAGTTTCAAATCCCTATTACCTCCAACATCAGTAGTTATTACTTGCAAACCCATACACAATGCTTCTAATACTAAAGTAGATATGCCTTCTGTATCCCCATTCTTGGAAACTCTTGATGGAGCAACAAGTAACCAAGACTTTTCTAAAAGACTTTGCATTTCATCTCTATCTAACCAACCTACAAACTTAGCTCTATTGGAAATAGCTTTTAGTTTAGGAGCTAAATCTCCTTCTCCGAATACAGTAATATCAGGAACAGCTTTTATAGCTATATCCAAACCTTTTTTATCAACAAACCTACCACCACATATAATCTTCCCACCCATTGTTTTTCTTCTTTTTAGTCTATCAACATCAACACAAGCACCCCAAAAGACCAGTTTCTTTTCAGGAACTCCCCATTCCAAGAACTTTTCTTTGTGATATTCAGAAATGTAACCTACGAACTTACAGTTAGGTTTACTTACTACTTCTTTGAACTTCTTGCCATTATCAGTCCATATATCCCAAGCATGAGCAACAAATCCGAAAGGTTTACCCCATTCACTAGCTTTTAGAGCAATATGTGCGAAGTGTGAGAGTATGAAATCACAATCATCTAGTTTAACATAAGGGTATTGTAACCTATGTACCTTTACATTGTGTCCCCTCATGACTAATTCTTCTATTTCTAAGGGTATCCATGTTTCACTAGGCAATGGATAATCATATAGTACATATCCTATATTCATTTGAGCAGTTCGTTTAATTTAATTACAAGGTCTTTGAATGCGAAGTCTTTTCTTTTAACAAATTTCTTAACTTTCATAGCTTCTATTAGTTTAGTCGCTAAGTCCAAATCATCATCTCTTTTAGCAATGTGTATATGTTCATCACCCCTTGCAACCTCCCTTAATGCCCCAGAATCAACGATGACACATTCTAAGCCCATATGCCTACCCTCTGCTAACCACATACCATAGCCCTCGTAAGGACTTGGACAGAACATAATTTTAGCCTTGGAGTAGTATTCAAACTTCTCATCATCATCTTTATCAAAGTGAGGAATAACTCTACCCTCTAACCTGTAATCTCTTATCCATTGATTAAGCTTAGAACTCATTGAACTGGTAAATATATGAAATTCCCAATTCTTAGGAGTTAAAGAGAACAGTCTAACAGCTTTTTCAAAGCCTTTGTCTCTTTCTCCTGTTGTTGCAGAAGCTATCATGATGTTTTCTCTCTTGTTTTTATACTTGTCAGCTATTTTCTCATTCACAACTGGTTGTAGAATGAAGCCTTCTTTATTTCCGTAATAATCAGTACATATCTTCTTAGCAAACTCTGTTAAAAAGACAGGTGTAATATTATCAGCAGACCTAATAAGGTTATCTACTTCAAAATACCCCTCCATTTCGCTGTCTAACCTTGTTGTATCATACTTTTTTACCATAGGAACTGGGTCAAACACAAAACAATAGGTAGGTTTACCTGTTCTTATACCATTTCTAGCACAAGCAATATTACCTTCAACAACTGCACCCATATAAATATCTGCTTCTACTTTCAAATCCTTTAGTTCTTCTTCCTTTACTATTTCTGTTCTGTAATTTCTGTTCCATTGTAAATTATCTTCCCAAGGTGGTCGCATATTGGTATATACAGTAACATCATAACCCAACTCACAAAGCCCATGTATTATCTGATAGCAAAAGATTCTACCCCCTGAATACATATTTCTGTTCTTTAGAAAGAAAGCTACTGATTTTCTACCACTTTTAGGATTCATAATGACAATATTCCTGTCCAATTCATTGTTAGCACCTAGTTTCCTTAGTTCAGAAGCTAATTTAATACCAGTCTTTCTAATAGGATATTCATTCTTAACCCATTTAGCACCTTCCTTACCCATTTCCCAACACTTCTCTCTGTGTTCATAAGCCCATCTCATTTTCTTTCTCAAATCTAGTTTATTAGGCTCAATCATCTCTCCGACAACAGATATATCAAAGTTTTCATAAATAGCAGGTCTTAAACCCTCTACTTCTAAATCAATGAAGTATTCCTCATTGAAGTACTCACTCATTCCTGAAGCATTTGGGATTATAGAGGTTGTACCACAAGCTAATGCTTCTAATGGGGTTAAACCGAAGCCTTCACCTCTACTAGGAAACACAAAGCAATCTGTTTTGTATAATAACTCCCTGAGTTTATCTTGTCCTACACTCTCTAAAATCAGTTCTATATTAGGATATTCACTTCTGACAATAGGGAATGGTAGTTTTCTAAAGACACTCTTTAGGATTAGCTTTACTTTTTCATCTTTCCCAAACTCTTCAACAAAAGCACCGAATACTAAATCCCAACCCTTTCTCATATCAAAAGCATTGTACATAGTGAAAGTAAACACTTCATCATCTTCTTTTTCTTTGTAATAGAAGTTATCTGTATTGTAACCTAATGGAATTACCTGTGTTTCTATACCTCTACTAGCAAAAGCTTCTTTACAGAACTTACTAGGCACGAATATTTTATCTGCCATCTTCAAGTATGGAATCCAAGCAGGGTCTATTGAGGTTGATTCAAACATTGTGTACAAAACTTTCTTTTCTGTCTGTAAACTTTCTAATGGGTGAGGATAGGAATAAACAACTCCTACTTTTTGCCCTGTATATTCATGAGTAATTGGAACTCCTGCACCTTCTAAAGCCATTACTAGTGGAGCTGTTGATTGTCCGTAACCATGGGGATTGTTATTATTTTTTCTGAAGAAGACTCCTTGTCCTTCGTTAAGCTCTTTAACTGCGACTCTACCTACTTTTATTTCATATTGTCGTATCTGTTCTTTGTCGGCAAACTTGAAGCCATTAGCCACTAACTCCTCTATTTTCTTCTGATTATCAACTTCAACTGTTCTACCTAAAAGGTTTACTAATAAAGCCATATTCAAATATACACATATCTAATATAAAACACAAGAGGGGCTTTTATACCCCTCCTATGCTTCTTAGTAGGCACAAAGCTTAGCTTAGATTTACATCAAGCAAGAACTCTGGTCTTACAGTCTTGATTCCATAAAGGATATCCAATGTAACCTGTCTGCCTAATGCATTAGCATCATAACTAGAGGTTAATCTCATTGAAACACCACTATCTGGGTCAGTTATAGAAGTCTGTGTTACACCCTCACCATTACCATCAGTAGGTAAAGCTCTTGTAACTAAACAGATAGCATCTCTAGTATAAGCTAGATTATGCTCAACAGCAGGAGAACCTGCACTTACAACTAACTGAGATTCGAAGGAATTGATTCCGAACATATCACCAAGTACACCATCTACGATAGGAGTTCTTGAACCATACTCGTTTACTTTTGTGAACTTATCTGTACCAAGTAAAGCATTGGTCAATGTAGAACTACCATATAAGAACTTAGGGTCTAATTTGTTAGCCTTAGCATCAACAAAGAATTTTCTAATTGCTAACATAGAAGCCTCAACAGTTGCATCGCTTGTATCGTCGAAGGTAACATCATCACCTGCATTTACATACTCACCTGCAATGTCTGACTCGAGTTCCTCTGCGATTGCGATTACTGCATCCTTAATATACAAAGCTCTAATATCTTGGTATGCCTGAGCTCTTGCAACATCTTCAACAAGGAATGTTACCTCGTTATGTTTGTTAAGAACAACAGATACTTCGTTATCGGCAGGAGCTTGCCTAGTAACATTTGTATTAGTTACCTTAGGATTTACTGATAATGCACCAGTCTTTGGGATTTTTATTGTATCACCAAATCTAGCTACTGCACTATCCATATCTCTTCTTACTGTTTTAGCAAGATTGAGGTAGCTTCTCAAAGCTGTTATTGCCTCATTTAACCAGATTTCTGGTATGAAACTATCAACCTGAGTAGCATTGATTGAGCTATAGTCTGTCATGTTATTTAATTTCTAAAGTTATTTCGTTAGGTCGATTCTACCTTCTTTTTGCCATGTGGTAATCTCGTCTTTGTGTTCTAAGTACCATTTGTGGTCTTTCAGCTTCGATTGAAGTTCTGATTTTGTCATCACAAAGCTACCATTCTGGCTATCGGTAGTCGCATTAGCTTTAGAACCAATATTTGAGCTTGTACTGGAACTATCACCTGCTAGGTAAGGCTTCTCAGTCAAAAGGTCTTTTACAACTTCCTCCACATTGAGGTAATTCCCATCTTTGTCTGTATCGAGTTTACTCTTGTCAATAAGCTTTCTAACTGCATCGGTGTCCACTACTTTGAGTTTCGATGCTATAGATGTAACACTTAAATCTAATTGTAAATCTAACAGGCTAGACTTGAGTTGCAAATTCTCTTTATCCTTAGCCTCTAGAAGTTCTTGGTACTTTCCTTCCTCTTTCAACTTGTTTTGAGCTTCTTCCTCGTCTTTCTTCTGCCTTTCAGCTAATAGCTTCTTGGCTTCTTTCGCTTCCTTGTTTAATTCCTTAAACCTAGGACTCTCAAAGACTTGTTTCCATTGCTCATCAGTTAACTTGGCAGTATCATCTTGGGTGGCATCAGTACCTTTAGATGTAGTCCCTGCGGACTCATCACCCTTTTTAACAACTTCCTCGTTATTCTGATTCTGCTCAGAACTAGCATTATTGGTCGTATTGTCTCCCATAAAACTCCTTTCTACTGTAATTCGTTTTTAGCGAGTTCGGACTCGTTTACAGTAAATAAATTTAACTAATATAATTTACCACACCACTAAAGTGTTTGCAATAGCTTCTCATCAGGCAAAGCAATTAGTCCTTTCAAACCCTCTGGCTCTTCATAGTAAGGTCTTGTTCTGTGTTTACAGTTAGGGTGGAATAATCCATCTGCATAAGCATCATCTAAGGTTGGATACCCTTCCGTTTTACCAGTTAAACTTATGACTTTGCCTTCCCATGCCTGACAAATATCACACTTACAACTGGCATAACTTGTTACATAAGCTAAGTCTAGTCCTCTGTGTAGCATTTGATTTATAGAACCCTGATTATAGGTGTTCATCATTTCAGTTCTAGCGAATAACTCGGAATACTTTTCAATGTCCCATCTTCTACCATGAGAGTCTAATAAATATACTTCACTCTTTGATATTTCTTTGACTAAACTGTTTGTTATCTCTTTGAGTGTTTGTCTTTCAACTCTACCTTCTGCGATAACAGCTTGAAGTTTAGCCTTAGTATGCTTACTCAAAACATTACTAGACGACCTATGGATTCCACTAATAGCCTCGTTCATCAACATTTTAGAATTACCTACAAGGTTTTCAATAGATTCTACATCATACTTGTTGTAAATCATCTTCTTAACCCCTAATTTTTGTAAATAACCAAACACATCGCTTGAACCCTCTTTGTATGCACCTTTGAGATTAGTATTAAACCAAGAATCGGATTGTTCAGAAAGTTTTTTCAACTCCTCATCAATCTCCCTTAATATTCTTTCTTTCTCAAGAAGTGTATAGGTTTCACTAGACAGAAGTTTAGCTATAATTCTTTTCTTTGACTTAGCAAAAATAGAACTAAACAGCCTTACCTTCTTGAACTGTTCCTTTTGATTCATTAGTGTTTACATTTTGATTTAGATTGTTATTAGCAACAGCACTCTCTTTGTGAAGTAAACCCTCTATGCTAAAATCTGCCTTATCTTCCTTGTCTTTATCTATTTCTTCAATGAGTGCCTCTGCTTCTTTGTCGTCCATATCTTCAATAGTTTTTATTGCCCTCTTTCTAGATGTTAAACCACTTTCATACTTTAGTGTTTCGTTCTGTACTTCCTCAACCTTATCATCTACAACACCATCTGCAAAAGTAACAACAGGTACAATAGGCTCACCAGTATAACCAATCTCACCAACTGTATATTTACCTACCTTAGCAAACATTGAAGCTACTTCTATAGCCTTTTGAATACCCAACTCGTAGTAAAGTGCCTTTCTATTCTTCTTAGCAAGTGTTCTTAACATTCTTAGCTTTAATGCTCTACCACTTTCAGCCTTTGCTCCTGATTTACTATCTAACCCAACAACATCAGGGGATACTTCACCAAACAAGAATATCATTTCAACTATTTTATCTACCTCTTTGAAAGCACTCTCTAAATTAGCATTCCAAACAATATACTCAGGTTTACCTTCTCCACCTCTGACCTCAATCATACCTAGTGCAGATTTCTCTACATTTCCATTCTCATCTAAGACCCCTTCTGGGACAGCGAGAATAGGGTCGCTATGTTTATCAAGGATATTATCAATACTAGTCATTCTGTTATTTATAGCAAAGAACAAAGACTGTAGGTCTGCATAATCAGAAGTACCCCAATATGTATTTGCTACTCTAAAGTTAGGAATATAGATAATAGGGATTTCATCAATACCAGTTACTACAGTTTCCTCTATCTTCTGCCCTGATAGTTCGTTAAATTCATCTATGGATAATTTTCTTACAACTTCTTGG